>JAZDFJ010000143.1:0-4669 GCA_043807995.1 Candidatus Woesearchaeota archaeon | reverse complement strand
GTATACTATTCAAAAATTCAGATGTTTCTGCGCTATATTTTCTTTTATCTATATCATATCTGCAAATTTCAGCATAAAGATTATAACGTTCAGTAGGGTCTTGACTTTCTACCCCTCTGTCAAAAACTCTTACAAAAGATCTTATGAAAGAGTCATCATTTTTCCTATTTTCAGGCTTTCTCAATTCCTGAACCGCTTCCTCTAATGTGAATTTTCTTCCTTCTTTTCCTTGTGTTTCGTCTGTGTTTGTCATTTTGTTTTTTCACATCTTTATTTTTTACTTCATAGTAGTAATATGGCGAACCATATATTTATATATTGCTTCCTCCTAAGGGAGTAATAATATGACAAATACTGAGATTTTGAGGGAATTGGGCTTTACAGAAGGCGAAATTAAGGTATATTTCGCGTTATTTGAACTAGGTGAGACCACAGTAGGTCCTATATCAGAGAAATCAAGAGTAACTCATGCCAAAGTTTATCCTATATTAACTAAGCTAATCAATAAAGGATTAGCCAGCCACGTTATTAAAGAAGGTAGAAAGTGCTTTTCTGCGACAAATCCTAATAGTTTACTGGAGTTTATAGACACAAAAGTCAGAAGCTTAGAAGAAGAAAAATCAAAGATAAAGGAGATAATTCCGAGCTTATTAGCAAAGCAAAGCTCTCAAGAACAAGTCCAGTATAGCAGGGTTTTTGAGGGATTTAGAGGATTAAGGGCTTTATTCTATGAGTTATTTAGCCAAAATAAAGAAGGAGAGATTCTTGTTTTGGGATTGGAAAACGAACTTGCTAAACCAGGCTTTATTAGTTTTTTTAGCTTTTATCATAACCTAAGGAAAGAAAGCAACATAAATTTGAGGCTTATACTTAAAAAATCAGCTAAAAGAATTATTGAAGAAAAATATGCTCCAGAACGTCTTTTTTCCAAAAAAGATAAAATTAAATACGTTGATGTTGTGTTTCCAACTGGAGCGTTTATTTTCAAAGATCATGTTATAATTATTGTTTCAGACGAAGGAGTAACTGCTTTTGATATTAAGTCAAAACAGAATTCTGAAAGATACAAGAACTTTTTTGAAATATTCTGGAATTCTGCTAAATGACTAGAAACCAAGGATATAAAAAATGTTTTTTCTCTTTCTTTTTTCAACCCCTGCTCTTCTCCTCGTCTAATCATGTCCCTTTTTAAACCAAAAACCTTTTAAATAGGTGTTGATTCTCCCCTACAAATGGCTGAAATATTGGCATTCAACAGATGGAGTTGCGAGGGAATCGCGGTCGAGGATCCTGGATTGATAAAATATGTTTCTGTAAAGCCAAGGATTGTTCCCAAGACAGGAGCGAGATATGCTGGCAGCAGATTCCACAAGTCAAAGATTTTCATAGTTGAAAGGCTGATCAACAGGCTGATGGTCACAGGCCACAGGTCCAAGAAGCACAGGATAAGCTCTGGGCAGTTTACAGGCAAAGCCACAGAAAATTATGCCACAGTCAAAGAGGCATTTGAGATAATAGAGAAAGAGACAAAGCAGAACCCTATTCTTGTTTTTGTGAAAGCATTAGAGCATGCTGCTCCAAGAGAGGAATTGGTTGCAATTGAATACGGAGGAGCAAGGTATCCGAAGGCTGTTGAGTGCTCTCCACAGAGAAGAGTTGATACTGTATTAAAGCTGATGACTCAGGGAGCATTCCAGAAGTCCTTCAGCAAGAAAACAACCATCGCAAAATCCCTTGCAAGAGAGATTATCTCGGCTTATTATCTGAGCAATGATTCTGTTGCTGTCTCAAAGAAACTGGAGCTTGAGAGGCAGGCTGACTCGAGCAGATAAGGTTTATAGTTGTTTATTCTACGCTAGTTTTATAGGAAATTTCAGTCTAAAGTTATAATATAATAGAAAAACAAAAGCAGGATTTATTTCTTGGCTTCTTCAGCTTTCTTCTCTTCGCCCTCTTTCTTTTCTTCAGCGACGAGAGCAGTTTTGCCGTGCTTTAGAATCCTGAGGTTTATCTGGGAGGTCTTGTCAAACACTGTGTTGCCTGCGACATTCCTTCTTTTTCTGAGGCCGTCTCTTTTTGTGTGAAAGCCTATGCCGTTTGTTATAAGAACTTTTTTTCTTGCAGAGCCTTTCACATCAGGCCTCATTGGGAAACCGCAATTGTCGCTTCCCCCTGTGATCTCAAACTCATAGCCTGTAAGGTCTATAAGCTCTCCCTTGAAGGATTCTCCTATGGATTTCCCTATCAAAGGCTTTGCCTGGGCATCCTTGACTTCCAGCTTGTATGTTTTGCCGTTTTTAGGATCTCCGATATTGAGTTTGAATTCAACCATTTTCAATGATTTGGAGTTCGGAGGTGTTTTTAAATCTTTCGCAGGCTTTCAGGCACTATTTGAGTGTAGGTTAGCAGCCTCAGGTCAAAACTCCTTGAATTTTATTATCTTGCTCGTCGCGAGGGGGTGCTCCATTCGGGAACGCAGAGCTATCATTGAAGAAATCTTGAGTTTTGAAGCTGCTAACCCGACTGAAAGGAGGCTCAGAATAGTGCCAAAAATTGGATAGGCAAGCCTGAATGATTAATAGGAGATTGATTCTACGCCAGGTTTATTCGTCCAGGAAAATCTCTCTTACAGAGGTTGTGAAAGGCTTGAAGAATGTAAGTTCGTAGTCATTAATTGTTGGGAGTCTCTCATTTCTAGGATCCATGCAGAATGATTTTGAATAGTTTTCTGGATGATTTTCGCCAGTAAGAAAATCCATTGTAGAAGGATATGCAGAGATAAAATGAACTCTTCGTTGAGCAAGTGTATTGCATTCACACGGGTTTCCGTGGTATATATCCTCTACTCCCAGCAAAAGAATAAGCTTTGGAACCACTGTTGGAACATCTTTGAATCTTGAATCTTCCCTAAGCACTCCGCAGCCAACCACTGTTCTTCTTGTGTCAGCGCTTACTCTGCGCGGGCGGTATTGTGTCTGCATAAATCCTCCGCTTGTTCCAAGCAACGGAAGTGGTGATCCTGGTTCTTTGGCTTTCCCCATGAACAGTTGGGAATGCGCTTTTTCTTTTAAATCTTTTCATTCTTTTCCCCGATTTTTCAGCTAAATTTTTAAACCTGACATGCAATCCATTGCAATATGGCATTCTCAGACATACCGGAAATAAGGGATTCGAGCTTTTTCCTGGACACTGCGTTTGGCAGGGCCAAGAAAATCGGAGTTAAGAATCAGACAGATCCTTTCCTGAAGCAGAAGCTGCTTTTGTACTCGCAGATAGACTGCGTCAAAGACAGCATTAACAGCCAGCTCTCAAATATTCTCAAGACATTTCCGAGCATTGACTCTCTTGAAGAGTTCTATGAAAAATTGGTAAAAGCCACAATGGACTATGCTGCCCTTAAAAAAGCGCTTGGCGCTGTAAACTGGGGAGCTAAAAAGGTGAGCGAGCTCTCAGAAAAATACAAGCAAAAGGCAAGGCAATGCACAGAGAACAGGTTTCTCCAGAGAACTAAAAAAGAGTATTACGGCAGAATATCCTCTGTTTTAAAACAGATAGACAGCCAGCTGTCTTTTCTTGAAAAATCCAGGAAAGTATTCAGGGATTTCCCTGCCATAAAGACAAGCCTATTCACTATCTGCATCTCCGGCTTTCCGAATGTTGGCAAGTCAACATTGCTGTCAAAAATAACAACAGCATCTCCAGAGATAAAGGAGTATCCTTTCACGACTAAAAAACTTAACCTCGGCTATTTTGAGGCAAACCACATTAGTGTGCAGGTGATTGACACTCCGGGAACACTGAACAGGCTCAGCGTGATGAACAACATAGAAAAACAGGCGTTTCTCGCTTTGAAGTATCTTGCTCACGCAATCGTGTATATTTATGACCTTACAGAGGAGTACGACATTATTGACCAGCACAAGCTGTTTGACAACACCCTGAAGAATGACAAAAAAACAATGGTCTATCTCAGCAAGACAGACATTCTTGAGAAAGAGGCTGTCGAGAGATTCACAACAGAGTTCAACAGGAGATACAACAAGGGCGCAAAGCCTAATGAGCAGGCATACATCCAGCTGTTCACCGACCCTGTCGAGCTGAAGAAAAGGCTTTCAGAACTTTTCATATCTTGGAAAAAACAAGAGTTTGTTTGAGGTTATAAGAGTTTTGTTTGATATGGTATCATAAAAAACAGCGGTTAGAAAATGAAAAACGCTATTATCGTGCTTGCAGGTGGGATTGAAAAAGACGGCTCTCTTCCTCCGATGACAAAATACCGCGTTGAAAAAGGCGTTGAGCTCTACAAGCAAGGCGTTGCATCAAAGATAATTCTGTCAGGCTCGTGGAGCTTTCTCTATGATTTCACTCCTGCAAGAACAGAGGCAGAGGCGATGCAGGAGTATGCAGTCTCTCTTGGAGTGAAAAAAGATGACATCATTCTTGAGGCAGATTCTAAAGACACATTGGGCGAGGCCTATTTTCTGAAAGTGAAGTTTCTCGAGCCAAGAAGATGGTTTGATATTGCTGTTGTCACGTCCGAATTCCATTTGCAGAGGACAAGATACCTTTTCAATAAGGTCCTTGGCAAGAATTTCGATATAGAATTTGTCGGCTGCGACAGCCGTCTCTCAAAGGAAGAGCTTGAAAAGAAAATGCTTGAAGAGGCTTT
>JAZDFJ010000142.1:0-2844 GCA_043807995.1 Candidatus Woesearchaeota archaeon | reverse complement strand
GATAAACGCAATAAAACTAACCATATACTCCAAAGTCAGCTGCCCTTTCACTCAAACACCTATAACCTTGAGCTTCAAAAGTATCATGAACGCGGCAATAGAGATTGAAACAAGGATTAAGCTATGCTTGAAGCCAGCTTTGATAGATCCTTCCCCTATCTGGCCTGCGACAAGTCCTCCAGATATCGACTGTATAACAATCATGCAGAAGAACAATGCGAAGTAATAGCATGATATTGAAATTTGATTTATGCCGAACATTGAGCATATATTTGAATAAATATCGCATGGCAGGCATTCAATTGTCATGCCGTAGACGCAAAAGGCGCATGGGTTTCCTCCGCCCCCTCCTAAAACAGTGTCTGGGCTTGAGAGTGATGTTTCAAAGATTGGAACCATAAGCTTATTTATCGCCACTACAATGCCGATGAAAACGAAAGTTATTACATACATTGCAGTTACATACTGCTTGAGCGAACTCTGCCTCTCCTTTTCAGTTTCTTGCAGCTTAATCAAAGTTTCTGAAAGAGAGTTGAATATTTCTGAAACATTCCCTCCGGACTTGTATGTTTCTATTATTATCCTTACGGCCTTCTCCAGCAGAGGGCTCCTCTTAAGCCTTTTCTTTGACTGCTCTAAAACTTTTATCAAGTCTATATTCCATGAAAGCTGGTTTGCCATCTTTCTTATCTCCTTTGTCAGGGGGCCGTAATTGTTTTTGCTGAGCGACATCACTGCCTTATGCAATGGGAGGCCAGCCTTAGTTGAATCAACTAGATCCCTCAAAAAGTTTGGGTATGCCAGCTCCATCTCTTTCAGCTCTCTGAAACTTATGTAATTCAGGACAAACTGTGGAGTGACTACCAAAAAAACCGAGATCATTATCACATTTCCTATCACGCCGCTGTCCCCAATCAGAAAAGCTGTAAGAAGCAGCACCCAAGATATCAGTATTGTGATTAGCAGTATCTTTCTTTCCCTTGTAAGCTCAATCCTAAGCATTTCAGCCCTCTCCTGGAGATGAAGATTTAATTAAGATTATAAATAAAAACGATATCAATGGGATGAAAATGAAGATCAGCATGAACTGTATCAATATTATGCTTGTTTGTGTGGTTCCAATGCCTGACATCAAAGAGGTTAGTATCGTGAAAAATATTGTTCCCAAAACCAAGGCTGTAAGGTAAACTTCCAGATATATTGTAAGCGACCTTGAAAATTCTTCCAGTTTTCTCTTGTAATCGTTTAGAAAGCCGATTGACTTCTGGTTGAGAAGTATTACAAGGTCTCCGCCGCTTTCTAGAACAGATAATATAGACCAAAACAGCTCTTTCAGCTCTTTTGATGGTGTTCTTTCCACCGCTTTCTTAAGGCTTTCTTTGATGCTTAAGCCGAAGGCTGACATGTCGTTAACAATATTTTTTGCTTCTTTTGAGACCTCTCCGTATTCATCGAACTTAGAGAAGATTTCAAAAATTTTATAGGTTGGCAGGCCTGAGCTTGCGATTGCAGAGAGGTATATGCCTGCGAATGGAAGCGTTTTTTGGATGGAATTTGACTTTTCTCTAATTATAAATTTAGGGTAGTTTAAAAAAATCAGAAAAAACAGGGTGCAAATGGCTATGGAAATTGTCGTAGACATGAATATGCTGAAAAAAAATCCCAGCTTAAGAAGGGATAAAATGTAGGAAAATAAAGGGAACTCAATGACAAAAAGTATTATGCAGGTCAAGGCTGCAATTGACAGATATTCCTCAAGCGATATCCTCATCCTGCTTCTCTTTAAATCACTCTTCAAATCCGAAAAAAGATGCAGGTTAGGCTCTAGTATTCTTCCCAAATACCTCATTGCTATTTTCGTGTAAGACAGCATCAGATTTCACCGAGAACAACATCCATAACTCTCTCTGGATAATTATAGTAAAGGTTTACGATTTGGGAAAAATTTTGGTAATTGTATATATTCTTTTCCTGTATCCACGCAAGTATAGCCATTCTCCTTTTGAACTCTTCCAGCAGCTCTTTCTCAGTCAAGCCTGTCCTTTTCATGATTTTCGCAAGAGTTAAGCTCTTGTGCTTTGCTTTTATCTGGTCGGAAATTGAATCCCACTCAAATATTAGATTTGTCCTTGGCACATTTCCTTTCCTGTCAAAACCAACAATCTCAAAAATGCTCTGAACTTTTCTTGTAAAACTCCCTTTATACCTCAGTTTTTCCAGAAAAACAATCAAATCTAAGCTCTCTATCAGGCTTGCCGGCAATTCAATTGGCGGCGTTGTCAGCCTGTCAACCAATTTTTCGATTGAATCTGAGTGGATGGTTGCAAGAGATGGATGCCCTGTAGCCATCTGCTGGAACAAAACATAGGCTTCTTTTCCCCTAACTTCTCCAACTATTATATAGTCCGGCCTTTGCCTCAAGCTTTCCTTCAAAAGGTCAAACAAATCTATTTGCCCCCTTTCTTTTTCTGTTCCAGTGGATATGGAAGTCCTAGCAACATGGGGAATCCAATGAGGATGCGATAATTTAAGCTCGGCTGTGTCTTCTATGCTTACAATCTTCATGTCCTGGCGGATGAGCATTGACAAAACATTCAAGAATGCGGTCTTGCCTGTTGCTGTCCCGCCAGAAACTAAAATGCTGCATCCATAATCGATAGCCAGCCATAGGAAAGCCAGTGTTTTTACATCTATTGTCCTATATCCCAAGAGATGCGTTGGCGTAAGCGGCTCTTTTGTGAATTTTCTTATTGTGAAGTTTGATCCTCTTCTTGCTATGTCTGTTGAAAGCGTGCCCTGAATCCTTGATCCATCCGGCAATGCCCCCTGAAGAAGCGGGTCAAT
>JAZDFJ010000141.1:0-6592 GCA_043807995.1 Candidatus Woesearchaeota archaeon | reverse complement strand
AAATAACTATTATTAGAAAATGACTATTATCAGAGAATTCTAGATGTTTTTTTCACATCTCTTTCTTCAATGCATCAAGGGCTATCCTTGACCAGCCCTCAACATCCAGCTCTGGAGAGGCGCAAATCTCTTCAAGCTCCTGAACTGTCTTGAATCCGCCTGTCTTTGACTCCTTGTCTGCTGGCCGGATATCTGCCTGCGCTGTTTCAACAAGATAAAGAATTCCGAAATGAACCTCGCCGACAGGGTCGTTTTCATTATTAATGTAGCCAAGAATGCGCGCGTCGCCGGCATCAGAAAGGCCGACCTCTTCCCTGAGCTCTCTTAGCATGCTTGCCAGTATAGGATTTTCTTCCCCAGCTTCACATTCTTCGATATGGCCTCCCACGCCCCACGACCATTTTCCGTGCAGCCTTGTCTCGTGATACTCTGCCTGCTTCGAAGCCCTTTGATAAGCGTATATCCTTCCTGTCGGAGAATGCCTTATCAGGACATAGCCTATCGGCTGCTTGAATGCAGGATTTCCTTCGGCATCTCCTCTTTTCATGTATATTGCGTTTTCCAGAATTATTGCCTCAAAATCAACTGCACTGGCAGGCGAGAATCCCTGAAAAAACCTTTCAATTGGAAACAATCTTTCTCTGGAGACAACCATTATCATTTGCTGGTTCTTGTCAATCTCTGTCATGATGTAGTGAAAAGGCAGGTGTTTTTATATTTTATTGAACTGGAATAATTGCTTTTGAGTTGCTTGTCTCTCTTCCAACAAAATTTTTAAATAAGCATTCACTTCCTGCTCATATGAACAGTAAAGCTGGACTGGAAATATGCAGAATCATTGCCTCAGCTATTATTATTTCTATCATTATAATTATGTAACTGTCCAGCCACTTTTCAGAGCTGGATTTTGCGTTTCAATGATAGGAATAACTGCATAAACCACTATATGCCTTCGCATATCATCATTTTAGCAAAAGATTTAAAAAACAGGTTGAAAACTAATGGTTTGAGAAAAATGGAAAAATACGATTTTAAGCAGATAGAGCCTGAAATCAGGGTCTTTTGGAGAAGAATCAGCCTGCTGAAGCTTCTTGAAGAGCAGAACAGGTTTGGCGAGAGATATTTCCTGTTGGACGGGCCGCCTTTTCCAAACAATGTCCCTCATGTCGGGCATGTCAGAAATACAGTCTACAAAGACCTCTATATCAGGCTTAATTTCATGAGGGGAAAAAATGTCTTTTTCCAGCCAGGCTTTGACACCCACGGACTTCCTGTTGAAAACATGATTGAGAAAAAGCTTAAGCTGGAATCAAAAAAAGACATTGAAACATTCGGCATTGCCAGATTTGTACAGGAATGCAGAGAACATGCAGCATTATACAAGGACATATGGATGAAATCCTACGACAATCTCGGCTGCTGGTATTCTTGGAGAGAGCCGTACATGACATTTGATAATTCTTATCTCGAATCTGCATGGTGGGCTTTCAAGAAAATCTGGGACAGGGGAATGGTTTACGAGGGGAAAAAACCCATAATGTGGTGCCCCCACTGCCAGACAGCTCTTGCAGGCTATGAAGTGACAGACTCTTACAAAAACCTGTCAGACCCCGGAGTGATTGTAAAATTCAAGCTTAAAGACACAAAGGATGATTATCTTCTTGTGTTCACAACAACGCCATGGACGCTTCCCAGCAACACAGTAATATGCGCGCATCCTGACAAAGAATACGTCAAGGTCCAGACAGAAAAAGATGGCAACCTGATACTTGCAAAAAACTGCCTGAAAGAGCTTGACAGAATAGGCAAGACATACAAAGTTATCGGCGAGTTCAGGGGAAAAACGCTTGACAATCTTTACTATGAGCCATTGCTTGATTTGCCGCAGCAGAAAGAGCTGCAGAAAAACCCTAAAGCTTTAAGGGTTTACATGTCTATCCCGATATTAAAAGAGAGAGTCACATCAAAAGTTGCGACAAAGAAAGAGGGATTAAAAGCAAGAGATGTTTTCGGCGACTTTGTATCTGTCGACGAAGGAACAGGCTTTGTCCATTGCGTTCCTGGAGCTGGAAAAACCGACAATGAAGTCGGCAAGCATTACGGCCTTCCGGATTTAAGCCCTCTTGATGACTCTTGCAGATTCACAGATGAAGCCGGAAAATACAGCGGAATGTATGTCAAGGATGCAGACCACATAATAGCTGAGGATCTGCACCAGTCAGGCAAGCTTCTGTATTTTGAAAGAATAGAGCACAGCTATCCTGTCTGCTGGAGATGCAAGGCCCCGCTGATATTCAGGATGAGCAACCAATGGTTTTTCAAAGTTGATGTGATAAAAGAAAGAATGCTTGAAGAAAATGAAAATCTTGTATGGCAGCCTGATTATGCAAAAGACCGGTTTAGTGAATGGGTTTCAAATGCAGAAGACTGGAATTTCTCAATGCAGAGATACTGGGGAATTCCGATTCCTGTTTGGAAATGCTCTTGCGGAGAGATAAAAGTAATTGGCAGCCTTGAAGAGCTTAAAAAAAATTCTGTAGAACCGATCCCTGAAGATTTTGACCTTCACACAGCAAGCCTTGTTGCTCTAAAATGCCCTGAATGCGGGGCAAAAATGCCAAGGATAAATGACATCCTGAACGGGTGGTTTGATTCGGGCGTGGCTCCCTGGGCAAGCATGGGCTATCCGTTCCAGAACAAAGAGCTGTTTGAGAAGCATTTTCCTGTTGACAGAATCAATGAGTCCCAGGATCAGATAAGAGGCTGGTTTTACAGCTTAATGTTCTGCAGTGTCGGAGCATTTGACAAGCCGTCTTTTAAAAAAGTGTCAATGCCTGGCTGGGTTGTAGATAAGAATGGCGAGAAATTCTCGAAATCTCTTGGCAACGGAGTATCAACAGACGAGGCAATTGAGAAAATCGGCGCAGATGCATTAAGATTCTACTACTGCTGGGATATTGCGCCTTACAGCCTGCAGAAATTCAATCTAGAGACGGCAGGCAAGGAAATCCACAAGATGATAAATATACTCTGGAACCTCCAGAACTTCCTGCTCTCCGAGTCTTCAGGAGAAGATTTCAGCAGTGATGATTCTGCCCATCAGGAGCTGAAAACAGAGGACCAGTGGATTCTCTCAAGGTTCAACAGCACCCTGAAAACCCTGCTTGAATCATACGAGAGCTACGAGCTTCACACAGGCGGAAGAAAGGTTTTCGATTTTATAGTCAATGACCTGAGCAGGACATATGTGCAGAGCATAAGAGACAGGATTGAAGACGAGAAAACTCCGCTGTATGTCATAAACCACTGCCTGCTAAAACTTGCAGTCGCGCTTGCTCCTGTTATCCCTTTTGTTTCAGAGAAGATATATCAGAATCTCAAACAGTTAAATAAGGGGCTGAAGGAATCTGTCCACCTTGATATGATGCCTGTGCCTGAAAAATCAAATGAGACTCTTGAGAAAGAGTTTGAAGTTGCACAGGAGCTGATAGCATCTCTTCTCGCGGCAAGAGACAAGGCCCTGCTCGGCGTCAGATGGCCTGTAGAGAAGATAGTCATAGACCTTGATGATGTCGAGGCGCAGAAATGCATAGGCAACTTGAGACAGCTGGTCGAGCAGCAGACAAATGTCAGAAAGATAGAGTTCGGAAGAGTGTCTGTAAAGCTGAAGATAAAGCCCGACTACAAAAAGCTGGGCAAGGACTTTGGCACAGATACCGGAGATGTTGCGACATTAATATTGAAAGACGACGGATCGATAATAAATCAGCTTGAGCAGAAAAAAGAAAACATTCTCGTCGGGAAATTTATCATCAAGCCAGAGCATCTTGTGATTGAGGAAATCCCTCCTGATGACTACAGCTCTGCAGAGTTCAGGAAAGGAACAGTCTATCTCTACAAAGAGCTGAGTCCTGAACTGAAGAATGAAGGCTTTGCAAGAGAGATAATGAGAAGAGTGCAGGCAATGAGAAAAGACCTTGGCCTGGACAAGAAAAATGACAAGATAGAATTGATGCTTGAAGTTGATGATGACCTTAAGAAAACTATGGAGAAGAACATCGAAGGCGTAAAAGCAAAGGTTGGGGCTTTGAGCCTGACGTTTGGAACAGAACATTTTGACAACAGGTCAGAAGAGAAAATCAAGGACAGGAAGATAGTATTCAGCCTGAAAAAGGACTGATTGCGTGTAAGCCAAGAGTTGAATGTGTTTGGAATTTGGCAATCGAAATATAGATTGCGATTGGAATATAAAAATTTTGCGAGGTGCATGTTATGCCAATAAAAATGAACCCAGAGAAATGCATCAAATGCGAGAACTGCGCTGCAGCAAGTGGATGCCCTGCAGAGGCGATAGTGCAGAAAAAGCCAAAGACAGTCCCGGAATTCCACAAGGACAGGTGCATAGAATGCGGGGCATGCACTGTCAACTGCGAGCAGGGAGTTTTTGAAGAGGACAACGAAGAACAGGAATAATTTTTTTTATGAATTTTTCACTTGTAATTTTTGTTGTTTAATTTGTAATTTTCGTTATTTTTTGGATTTGTTATTTATTTTTGTTGTTTATTTATCTCTTTTTCTTTTGTTATCCTGACTTTTGCCGCAGGCATCTCATTGTCCTGGACATAATCCAGCCGGTATTTTAGGCAAAGCCATGCCTTGTATAATTCCTTTCCGAGATAAGAGTAATGCTCTGGCCTCAGCCCTTTGATCTCCTGACTTATCTTGTAGTACAGCTCTGTCGGTGCCTTGCCTGAGAACATCTTTGTTATCACATGATTATTTGTGCAGAAGGCAGCCTCTATCGCCCCTGATTTTTTGCCGACTCTTATGAGGAAGTATCCTTTCGGATCCTGATGCCATCTGATACATTTTTTTGTCGCTTTGTAGCTCTTCAGGTTTTTCGATATCTTCTGCTTTACAATCTTCATGCTGATGCGCATATCCGTTTATTTATAAATATTTATAAAGTTCACATATTTTTATTCTGGAAAATGACGTGGCTCACAAAAAAACTGCTGGATTTATTTGAGATGAACAGGTTCAACTATGAAGTTGTTGTTGTGAAAAAAGATGTGCTCAACGAGATAATTTCCCTTGCAAGAGAGAACGCCTCAAAGGAGTTCATGGCCCTGCTCGAGGGTCAGGTTGATAAAAAAACAAGGACTCTGGTCATCAAAGGACTGCTGTACCAGTCTTATCATGCATCCAAGAATTCTGCGTTCATGAAGCTTAATCTCCCTGTTTTCTCAAATGTCTTTGGCTCAGTGCACAGCCACCCTGGGGCCAGAAACACGCCCTCAACCGCAGATCTCCAATTCTTCAACAAGCACGGAACATTCCATATGATAATTGCGGCGCCGTACACGCTGGCATCAATCCAGGCTTACAACCATCTCGGAAAGAGAGCAGAATTCAAAATTATAGAATAAACAAGGACAGCTTATTTTTTTAGGCTTTCGCTGAGCTTTTTCGTCGCTTTTTTAGCGTCGCCCTTGCATTCTTTCAGCGTCTCTAGATATTTCGGAATAATCTTTTCCAGCTGTTCTGCATTGTCAAACATCGCAAGGTAATAGTCGCCCTCTCCGTTTACCTCGCACTCCTCATAGTCGTGGGTCCTGCACATCTTTGGCCTTTTCTTGTGTATTGCGCATGCAGATTTTGGGAAATGTTCTGCATTATCCCATGCAAAGCCGTTGTGCTTGTGGCTTTCAGAGCTCGCATGCCCTGTTTCAAGGGCTTTTTTTACGTCCTCGCCTGTGAGAAGATGCCTGCATGGTGTCCTGAATTCGAGGATCCAGTCATGCTCGTCGTCAATGTAAAGCATCACATTCTCGTGATAGAGCCACCAGAGCATGTCCTCAAAATCACCCATGCCCTCTGGGGCGTCAACCTCGACTGCGATATATCTGCAGCATTTTCCTTCGCACTCGTTGCATCTGATTGCCATAAGGCAAAGAACTCGAGGCCTGTTTTTAAAATTTGCGATGGCTTTGTTTTAGTGGTATGTTGTTGATTCTGGCAGATATCCTGAGCGGTCTAACGTGTTTACTATCTGTATTATCTGTTCTCTTGGCATATGTATCATATTTGCTCCTTGGGTAGCTACTGTTGCTATGCCTAATGATGCCTGGTCTCCCAGTCTTTTGACCTCTTCGGTGTCAGCACCATTTTCTCTCCTTAAATCCAGCAGGCCGGATATGCATTCAAGCGTCGCGATAAGGCACGCTTTTAGCCCGAACTCATCATTAGGCCTCAGTTTCATAAGAGCGGTTTCTGCCTGATTAAGAATCATAATAATAGAAACGTCTACTATTTCTCCAGTGTCGATATCTCTCCGGATTGCCGGTTCATTCTCACCCATTTTTTACCTCTTTTTTTGTTTTTGCCATTTCTTTCAGAATCACAGGTATATTAACTTTTTGCATGTGTTTTTGTGTGCACTAAGTGGTTAATTTTCCGGGTGCGTTTAAAATCTCCTGTCCGGAGGGTTAGCACCGGCTCATGCCAAGATGTTTTTTTCGGCATTGACATCTCCCGTAAGGAACACCCCCTCTGTCAATTCTATTTCATATAAAAAAAAGGCATTCACAAT
>JAZDFJ010000140.1:0-13709 GCA_043807995.1 Candidatus Woesearchaeota archaeon | reverse complement strand
AATCTCAACATTATCAGGCCTTACTGCAAGGCATGTATCTGTACTGGTGATATCCTGGTCAAGGACATATTTTCCTGAGGCAGATATGTTTCCGCAGGCAGAGAGAGTGTTGTACTCTGCATAGAAAGTGACGTTTGCTGTGATAATGTTGTTCACAGAGTCGTTTGCCCACGCATACAGGGTGTTATAGCCCTGGAGAAAAGTAATGTTTACAGGACCTGTGTAACTGATGTTTGTGCCATTCCAATTATACCATATCGTGTCAATAGCCTCTGGAACTGAAACCGAGATTTCAACTAATTGCTTGGATTCATTATATGTTGTTGCAATTGGCGAGGTTATATTCAGCAAAAGAGGAACAACACTAAAAGTGACATTTGTTGAATTGATATTTCCCACAGTGTCATTGGCCCATACAAAAATAGTATTGGGACCCTCATCAAATGTGATATTAATCACACCGGCATATGTATAATTTGTGCCGTTCCAGTTATACCATGTTTCATCAGGATTATCCTCGACAACTGAGACATTTAACCATAATAGAGGGGATATGTATGTTTTGTTCTCCGGTGAATGTATTGTAACAACTGGAGAGATGGAATCCTGCTCTAGAATAACAAAATGATTGATATTTTGCGTGAAAGAGAGATTGTATACTGTTGTATTTGTCGTGTAAGCCCGCTTGCTCGCAACAATCGTGTGCGGAGTCTTATAATATCTTGTTCCCTGAAGATTAACATATTCGGCCAGCTCCTGCCTGTTAATAACGCCCAGTGCAGTTGTATTTTCGCTGAACACAGCATCATCTGAAATATTCAGGCCCTGCACATTGGCATTCTCCAGATAGCCAAGAGAATTATTAACAGCAGCAGAGAAATACCATTTTCTGGTAAGGTAATTACCGGCACCGGCAACACTCTCAGTCAAATAGGAGCAGTTAAGGAAAGTGTTGTTCAGGGAAGTGGGGGTGATGTCAGCATTCACAAACACATCTGCGGTTGTGCCGGAGACCAAACCGCAGTCGCTGACAAGATTATGAGACGAGCTCTCAAAGTAATAACCATAAACACCAGAAACAGCGTTCCCTGCCAAAACATTTCTATTCGCATTCACCAAAAGGTAAAAGGCATAGGCAGAAGCCCCTGAAGCGGCAATAGTATTGCCAGAAATGTTATTGCTGCTGAGGGTCGTGGACAGGAATATGCCGTGGCTGGTTGAAGAGCCTGAAGTCCTGACATCATTTCCTCTGATAGTATTCCTGTTTGCATTTGTCAGCAGGTAAATTCCATAATTGGAGATGCCTGATCCAGAGGCATTGATTATATTGGAATCGATAAAGCTGTTGTTGACGCTCAGCGTAGCAGTGCCTGTTGCATAGATGCCGTGATTCAGGGTTGTGCCTGAAGTTGAGATATTGTTATCAGATACATTAGCATAATTAACATTTTGATAGAGGTAAACACCGTAATTGGAGTCGGCGGAGCCGGAGGCGGATATATCATTGGAATAGACAGCATTGCTGTTGGACTTGTATGTTGTCCCTGAGAGATACACGCCGTGGTTGGTTGCAGAGCCTGAAGTCTCGACATGGTTGCTGAAAATCCTGTTGCTGTTCGCATTTGTCGCCAGGTAAATGCCCCAGTTGTTGGCTGTTGTACCGGTGATCACCACTCTGTTCGAAGAGATAATGTTATTGTTTGAGGTGGCTGTTGCCGCGCCTATTACTGAAATTCCATAATTCCCTGTGGTGCCAAAGGTCGAGACATTGTTGTTTGTGATTGTGTTGCTGTTAGCATTGGTGGTAAAATATATCCCGTAATTGGTGCTTGGGTCAATAGAGCCTCTTGCATTGATAACATTCGAGCTGATTATATTGTTGTTGAGAGGCTCAGTTGCAGTGCCTGTCGCATAGACTCCGTGGCCGGTGGTTGTTCCATATGTCAATATGGTGTTGCCAGTCGCGTTCAGCGAATTGATGTTTCTGTACATGTAAAGGCCGTAGTTTGCATTGCCTGTGCCCGAGGCATTCACCATGTTTGAGATTATCTTGTTGCCGTCGCAGGCCAATGTGTCGCCTGTCAAGTATACCCCGTAATTGTTTGTGGTGCCTGATGTTGTGATGTTGTTGCTGATTATCGAGTTGCTGTTGGCGTTTGTTGCAATGACAACTCCGGAATTGTAGGTTGTCGAGCCTACGGCCGTGATGTTATTGTTCTCAATAATATTTGTATTCGATGCTGCCGCAGCAGCTCCCACAATATATACTCCGTAATTCGCTGTGGTGCCTGTAACAGAAATCACATTATCTGTAGCATTGTTGCTGTTTGCATTCGTAGACAGATATATTCCGTGATTTGAACCTGCTGAGCCTGAAGTGGATATTTTGTTGTGAGTTGCAGTGTTGCTGTTCACTGAGAGCAGCGCAGTGCCATAGAAGTAAATTCCGTAATTGGTTGCAGTTCCTGATGTGGAGATATTATTGCGGAAAACCTGGTTGCTGTTGGCGTTCTGGAGCAGGTATATGCCAAAATTGTTGGCTCCTGACCCCCCGGTAGACACTTTGTTGTAAGAGATAATGTTGCTGTTGGACTTGACAGTCGTGCCTGCTATCTCTATGCCGTAGTTTGTTGTTGTACCGAGTGTCGAGATATTGTTGTTTTGGATTCTGGCATTGGTAATATTGTTTATGAGATATATGCCTGCATTATTGGTGCCTGTGCCAAAGGTCGAGATAATGTTTGATGAAATATTGAGATTGCCAATCTGGGCTGTTGTGCCGACACCATAGATGCCGTGATTGGCTGTTGAACCACGCGTGGAGATATTATTGGCATAGATAACATTATTGTTGACATTGGTGTTGAGATAGATGCCGTAATTGGTGCTGGTTCCTGCAGTGCCTGAAGCATAAATCCTATTTCTCTCCACAACATTGTTGTCTGCCGGACCTCCGACAATGCCTCTGATATATATGCCGTAGTTTGTGGTGGTTCCGGAGGTGGTGATGTTGTTGTTTGTGATTGTATTTGAATTGGTATTTGTATACAGATAAATGCCCAGATTGGTGGTTGTAGAGCCATTGGCCAAAATAGTATTGTATGAAACATCATTGCCGTTGACTGGGAGGGCGGCGGTTCCTAAAAGGTGTATGCCATAATTTCCTGTTGTTCCCCAGGTGGAAATGTTATTATTGAGAATTTCGTTATTAGAAATGTTATTCTGGAGGTATATTCCGTAATTGCCGCCGTTTCCAGAGGTGCGCACATTATTGCGCCTGATAACTGTGCTGTCTGACCCTGAAAAAATGTATACTCCGTAGCCGGAGGTTGTTGTTCCAGTGGTTGCGCGCGTGCTGATTGTATTATCTTCTATTATTGCCCTATGGGAATTTGTTGATATCAGGATGCCATAGTCTGTTGTGGTCCCGGAGGTGTTGATGCGATTATTCTTTATCACAATATCGCTTGAACCGGAATAAGCATAAATGCCTATGCTGCCTGCGCCTGTTCCTGAGGCATAAATAGTGTTGTTCTCAATAACATTATTGGCTGAATCTGTTGTTAAAAATATTCCGTGATTATTGGTGGTTCCGTTTGTGCGAATTGTGTTGTTTATCAAGAATGAATTGCTGAACCTTGTTAATCTTATGCCGTAGCCTGCAGTCTGAAGGTTTGTAGGCTTCACAATAACACAGTTCCTGACAGTCAGATTCTCCCTCGGGTTTGCGCCGTCAATAGCATCAATGCCCATGCGCGTTGTTGTGCCGGAAGTATCATAGGTTATAGTATGGCCGTCGCAATCAATCTCAACATCGTCGCTCTGAACAAACAAACAAGTCTGCAATGAATATATATCATGCGGAAGAACACGTTTACCAGGTGAAGAAATTATGCCACATCCGGTTAAGGCCTCGTTTTCTGTAAAAAAAGAAACGTTTTTGTACGCAATATTCCCCGCACTATCATTTGCCCAGACATGCAGGGTGTTCGAACCTATTGCAAAAGTGATGTTGACCGGCGTGGTGTATGCGTAGTTCGAGCCGTTCCAATTATACCATATCTCGTCTAAATTGTCGTCAGCTACTGAAAGATTGAATAATATAAAATTCATAGGGTATGTGCTGTTTATCGGCGAAATAATCGTGATATTCGGTTCATTTGCATCAAGAGGGATATCCCTCTGTTCTGTCTCATTCTTGTATCCGAAAGAATCAACGGCAAAACCCTTGATAGAGTAATTTCCGTCAGCTAAGCCAGTAAAATTATTCTCGTACTGATTTATTTTTGCGTCATATAAGGATTTTATTTCATCTAATTTCAATGTTCTATTGACTATTATAACATCATCGAGCAATCCTGCAACAAACGAGGTTGTAGCATCTCCCCTGGTCATGAGCTTCACAGTTCCAATGCCCCCGAAATCAGAAGGAGTGATTGGAGAGCCTCTTTGTGCATCATCAATGTATAATCTGGCGCTTGTTCCGTCAAAAGTAAAACCTATAAGGTGCCAATTGCCATCGCTAATAAGGTTTCCGCCATCAATTGTTTGGGATCTAAACCATAGGCCTCCATTCTGAAAGCCCAATATCCAGTCGCTGGAATAAGAAGGAACAGTGATTCTTGCTTGAGATACGATATATTTATTTCCTGCAGGCATATCCTTTGCCCAGGCAAAAACACTAAAACTCCCCGCAGATAGATTATAAGAGATAGTTGTATCAATATAATCATTATTTCCATCAAACAAGCCCGCCCTGCCAAACTTGCCGCCGCTTGTTGTATTCGCGCCATTTCTGGCCCTTCCGTGATGGCCATAGTTTGATTCGTCAATAACCTCTCCAGCAACATCACTCCAGCTTTGCTCTTCAAGCCTGTACCAGCCAAGTAAATCATTATTGAAACTTAATAAGCTATAATGATCTGCTAAATCAGCACTGCTAATACTGACATAAATAGAATTGCTCGTGACATAATCACTTGAATTTGGTGTTGGAGGAACAAATTCAATATCCGGAGCAAATGAATCCACATAAAAGCTTATATTTGTATAATTAATATTCCCGTAAGTATCATTAGCCCAAACATGCATCAGATTTGATCCCTGGCCAAAATAAACTATCTCTGGAGATGTATAATTATTATCGGTCCCATTATGATTATACCAGATATTGTCCACCCCTGAGGTATCAAAGGCAGTAATATTGACCAATATAGTCTCATTGTCATATATTCCATCTGCAGCCGGGGAATGAATTGCAATAGTTGGGGAGATATAATCGGTTGCTGAAAGATTGATTGTGAATGTTACATTTTCTGAATTCATATTTCCCGCAGTGTCGTTTGCAAAAGCAATTAAAGTATGCACCCCTTCAGTGAATGTAACATTAATGGGGGTGCTATAATCCTGATTTGTGCCGTTCCAATTGAACCAGATTGAATCCAAGCGAGGATCTGATGCAGAGATATCTACTGTTTGGTTTTCACTGAAATATACCTGAGCCAGCGGGCTATCTATGCTTATTGACGGAGAGGAAATATCAAGGGTTATCTCTCTTTTTTCAGTTTGATTAATGTTTCCGTGAGAATTAACAGCATAAGCTGTAAAAGAGTGGTTTCCCTCTGATAAATCTGAAAAATTATTATTATACTGATAAGAAGAAGCATTGTATAACGATTCAATTTCTTCAAGAGATATAGTTCTATTAAAAATAAAAACATCGTCCATGAATCCTGAAGTAAATGAACTGGTTGCATCCCCTCTGGTCATGAGCTTCACAGTTTCAACGCCCCCAAAACCAGTCGGATTAATTGAAGAACCATATTGTGATCCATCGATGTATAATTTGGCTGTTGTTCCGTTGAATGTAAGGCCTATTAGGTGCCAATTGCCGTTGCTTATTACATTTCCCCCATCAACTGTTGAGCTTCTAAACCACAAACCTCCATTAGGGTAGCCCAAAATCCAATCGCTGGAATAAGGAGAGCTTACCCTTGTTTGGGCGGCCACATATCTGTTCCCAGAAGGAATATCTTTTACCCACGCAAAAAAACTGAAATCTCCTGTAGACAAGCCATAATTAATTTCAGTATCAATATAATTGCTGAATCCATCAAAATCCATAGCTTTCCCAAAGAAGCCCTCATCAACAGAGCTTGCTCCGTATACTGTTCCGTGATTGTTTTTGCTGGAGGAATCAGTTGCATCGCCTGACTCAAATCTATACCAGCCTAAAATTGACTCGTCAAAATCAACTAAAGTATAATGATAATCCGCGTCTGAACTATCAACCTGAACAAGCAGGTTACTTCTGTTTGAAGAAGAACCGCCTAGCGGAGTGGGGGGAGACACAAAACTAATTCCTGGGGTTTGCTTTATCACAAAGCTGACATTTGTATAGTTGGTGCCTCCGGAGGTGTCATTGGCCCACACATGCAAAATATTTTGGCCCTCTTCAAACTCAACATTGACCGGTCCTGCATAAATCTGGTTTGTGCCGTTCCAGTTATACCATACAGTATCCAGGCTGGGGTCGCTTGCAGAGATATTGACTAAAACTGTGCTGTTAAAATATGTCTTGTTCTCCGGGGAAACTATCTGCAGCGCAGGAGGGTCTATAATCAGGTCAAACTCTACGCTTCCGCCCATGACCCTCAAGTCAAAGCTGTCCTGTTCTCCGGCCAAATCTGCCAGATAAACCCTGTTGTAATCATCTGAGATTATAGAGGTAAACTCCGCGATTATTTCATCCTTGTCGATTTCATAAACCTCTATGGATGGATTTCCTGAAACGATTCTTGGGAAAACAGTTATATCCCTGCTGGATGTCAAATTCCTCTCAAACCTTACGCGGACAAAATGCCTGTCAGGAATCTCTTCGCTCCAGACATCATCCCTTGCGCTTACAGATTCGTAAATGTTAGACAGCACTGCTCTGTTCTCATCCAGATGCTCTGCCATTGTTATCTCAATAATTATTTCATAGGTGTCATTGCTCAGCTGGGGAACATTCCACTCCATGCGGTCGTAAAGACCGTCGCTGTCTGTGTCCAAATAGCTTACATTGAACAATGGAATTCCGGTAACATCAATTCTAGATTCGTTTATTATTCTGAAAAGCCTTGGCTTTTGCCTGAGCTTTGGCAGGTCTGTAAACGCGGTAACATTGTAATAGTGCACTTCGGCATCAGAGCTGACCACCACTCTTTTCCCGTCTTTAATCGGGCTCTCCTCCTTCTGGGGCGCAGAAGTCTCATAGTAATCAACAGATTCCTGCTCTGCAGATTTGACAGCCCACACAACAGGCTCGTCGACAGCAGCCTTTTTCGCTATTCTTAGCTGCTCTTTTGACGGGATTTTTTCCTCAGAAATGCCAAAGAGATAATTCATAATCTCCTCTCTGCTGAGCTGCGGTTCCTGCGGGACTTCTTGAGGCAGTCCTTTGTAAGCATCAAGATTTAATTCTTCCTGCTGCTCATCTAAAGATCCTGAAGCTGCAGACAATGGTTCAACACCCGCATCTGTTTCCACCCCAGACCCTGCATAATCAACCTCAAATGTCTCGCTCACAAGAGACGGGATGTTCCACTCAAGCCTGTCATAAAGCCCGTCAGAGTCAGAGTCTATATATTTCACATCAAACAATGGATTTCTGGAAATGTCTTCTCTTGTACTGTTGACAACTTTGTAAATGCGGGGCCTGAAATCAAGAGCCGGAAGGTCCGTGAATGCCAGCACATTGTATAGCTCTGATGCACCTGACTTTACAATTATTTTTTTTCCTGAGCTGGTTTTGTGCTCCTGCTTTCTTGGAGCAGGAGTTTCATAGTAGTCAACAGAATCTCCAGAGCTCAATTCCCACACAACAGGCTCGCCGACAACTGCTCTGCCGGCGATTTTAAGCTGATCAGGCCTCTGGGTTATGCTCTGCGAAAGTCCGAAAAGATATTTGAGAAGCTCTGCTTTGTCGATATCAGAGGAACTTTTTCCGCCACTATCGCCTGACAGGCTGACAGATGGTTTGTCCGCATACCCTGGCAACAAATTTTTGTCTGCATAAAACTCCTTTACAACAAGATTGCCGTCAGCATCATATCTGAACACTCTTGCAAACACATTTGTTCCATTGGTTCCATTAATGCCTGTGTTGTTTGTGCTGTTCGCCGGATCTTTATTCAAGCCGCTGGCGGCATTATCTGCTCCTGTTTGTTTTTCCTCTGCACCAATCTCTTTGAAATAATTGACCAGCCAGCAATCCTCGCCATCCTGGTATGAACTGTCTGAACAGTATCCCAAGACCTGTTTTTCCGGACTTGGGCCGGGAATTACTGCAGGATACTGGGTATAATTCGAAAAATTCCCCGGGAGAGAGGAATTCGGGGAGGAATCCGTGGCATTAGCAGCTGTTCCAGCTGCAGCCATTGCTATTCCGCCAGCCAGGAAAGCCAGAAGAATCAGCAGAAAGGCTGCAAAGACACTAGCTGATATTTTTGCCGTTTTAGAATTTCCTCTCTCCCAGGCACAAAAAAGAGCGTGAAAAGAAATAAGGGAACTTGATTTCTGAGCGGCAGCATCACCTGATTGTGTGGATTGCGTGGCATCTATGGATTTGCTATCTATGGCGGATTGTATACTTTCATCTAATCTGATATTCCCTCTTTTATTAAAGTCAGGGGCGTTCATCTTTTGTCTTTTCTATTTTCTGATTTCAGTTCTGTCCTGATTCTATAGGAAATTTCGACTTCTGGAGAAATTGCCGGGGTATCGAGATTAGCATCTCGGAACGTTGAAAACCTTCGGTTTTTCAACGGATGATAAATACCCCGACCTGTTTAAACTTTTGGGTTTAAACATTCAAAATTCCTCGAAGTTTGTGATTCAGGTCGAAATTTGCTATTCCAAAAATTCGCTTTTTAGTGAGGCGCGTGAAAACCTCATGCCTTTAGGCTGGGGATGGCGCCGAACAGCGAATTTTTGTTATTCTCTTATTCTCTGTGTTTCTGCCTCGAAATTCTGAAGATATTGCTTCATTAAGTCCCCCAACTTTTATTGAAACAATAGAAACATGATAGGCATCATTGAGAAGATTATCAAGAATATTACTAAGAGAGTAAAAACTAAACTGCATAGTCCTTTTTTTGGCTAAAAAAAACGCCCTCCTAACCACGATTCCTCACCTTATATAAAAGAAAAATGTCTATTTAAATAGTTTGTGACTTTTAATTAAAGATAAGATATTATTCTCCAGTGAAAAAGAAGGCTTGGAAAGGGATGGAAAAAAGGAGTAGAGATGAGGATGCATATCATTGGCAAAGCCCCAAGTTTCTGATAAATTTATATACCAGCTGTCAACTGCAAAAGCATGAAACAACGGTTTAAGCGCTTTTTGCTGGTTGTCCCGCCTTTTTACGGCCCAAATGTCGGCTCAAGATCTGTTGTTGGAGTTGGGGCAGGCTATCTTATGGAGTACCTCCATGAAAAAGGCATTGATTACCAGTTTCTTGACATGAGGCTTGAGGAGAACGGAAAAGAGGAAGAGCTCTTCAAAAAGATAAGGGGATACAAGCCTGACCTTGTCGGTTTTCAGATAATGACTTACAGAAAAGACATTGCCTTTTCCCTGATAAAAAAGGTCAAAGAAAACTTTGATGTCAAGATTATTGCAGGAGGGCCTCATGTCTCAAGCGAGAGAAAAATAGCCTTGGAGGAGTGCCCTTCAATAGACTTTGGAGTGAAAATAGAGGGCGAAGAAACCCTTTATGAGATTATAAAAGGCGTTGCCTTCAAAGACATCAAGGGACTCATATATCGCAATGAGAAAAGCAGGGCAATAATAGAAAATGAAGACAGGCCTTTTATTAAAGACCTTGATTCCCTGCCTTTTCCCACTTTCAGGGATTTTGACCTGAAAAAATACGACCCGGTCATTCCTATAATTAGCTCAAGAGGCTGCCCTTATGGCTGCATATTCTGCACAATAAAGCTGACAATGGGCAGGGCTTTCAGAGCCAGAAGCCCTGAAAACCTTTTGAAAGAGATAAAATACTGGCATGAAAAAGGCTATAGAAACTTCCAGATACTGGACGATAATTTTACTCTGCTGCCTGAGAGAGTGATTAAGTTTTGCGAACTAGTGAACAAGCACTACAAAAACCTTTCATTTGCCCTGCCAAACGGCATAAGGGCAGACAAGGTGACAAAGGAATTGCTTTTGAAGCTTAAAGAGACAGGCTTTAGCATGATGGCCATTGCTGTCGAGTCTGCGAACAATAAGGTATTGAAAGCGGTTAAAAAGGGAGAAACCCTTGAGCAGATAGACGAGGCTGTAAGGCTGGCGACAGGTGTCGGTTTTGACGTCGAGCTTTTCTTTATAATAGGCAACCCAAGCGAGACAGAAGAGGATGTCAGGAATTCATTTAAGATGGCTTTGAAATATCCTGTTGCAGAGGCAAAGTTCTACAACATGATACCGTTCAGGCATACAGAGCTCTATTCCTGGATTGAGCAGGACAAGGATGCGAGATTCAATAAAAATCACGAGAAAATGCTTGTCTTCCACGAACATCTGTCTAATGAGCCTTTTTTTGAGACAAAAGAGCTTTCCTTTGAAAAAAGAAGGAAATTGTTAGGCGAAGCCCAGAAGATAAGAACAAGGATACTGAAAAGAAACATGGCAAGGAAATTCTCAAAGCTCGGCATTTTCGGCAGAGTCTTCGCCGACATCTTTTATTTCAAGCCAGTGCACAGGCTGGTTGAGGCGGCGTACCAGAAAAGAGGCTCAAGACGAGCAATCCAGAAGCTGATGAAGCTCTTCAGGATAAAGGTGAGGAATTTCTAGAAGAAAAAAGAAAAAAATCATAATTCATTTTTCGCTTTATTAACATCTTGCCATAGGGCATTCAGCTCAGCCTGCAATAACTGAAACTCAGGAGTTTTTTCAATCTGAGGAAATCTATGCTTTAAGCCATTGAGTGAACCCTGCATCGATTTCATGCTCATAATCGCTTTACTCAAAAGATCGTGTATCTTTTCCATATTAAAAACCTCCTTTAATTTATATAAAATAGGATTTTGTAAACTTATCTGAAACAACTAGTATATATATATCGAAAATTAGCTATAAAAATTGGAGTTTTAATTAAGTGAACATAGCTGTGTAATATTCCAGCCAATAGAAGAGCAATGAGTAAACTAAGCTCTTGGATTACTTGTTTAAAAACCGGCTCTGTCCGAAAAGTCGCCCTCAGGTGAAAATTTCCAGAAATAATGTCATGCTGTGCGTCGCACGGGGTTGCCCCAGAACAGTTTCGGCTGTTCGAAGCGAGAGGCGACATTCAGCTTTGCTGAAGTCCCCTAAATGGTCCACATCCACTTTGTTCGTGCAATCAAAACGTGGTTTTGCATTGCACCAGCTTGCATTGGTAAAGGTACGTCTTACCGGGGGCGCAGCACCTTACAACAAGATAATCTGAAATTTTCAAGGCGACTATGAATCGAGCAAAGCGAGATTCCGGACAGAGCCTTAAAAACCAAAAAATTTATATATAAGATATGCTTACTGTAAGAAAGTAAGACAAATGGAGGCCGAAATGGTTATTGAAACAATAAAAATGTCGTCAAAAGGGCAGGTAGTAATACCCAGAGGAATAAGGGATGAGATAAATGCAGATGAAGGAACTGTTTTTGCTGTTATAGGAAGCAAAGATTCTGTAGTGTTGAAAAAAATTGCGACACCTTCAAAAGAGGAGCTGATAAATGAATTAGGAATCATTGCCAGGGAAGGAGCAAAAAGGGCAAAAAAACTGGGAATTAAAGAAGACGATGTCTCTGATTTAGTTCATAAATCAAGAAAAGCAAAATGAAAATCACTGTAGATACAAATTTTCTCATTTCAGCCACCCAGTGGGATTATAGCGTGGCTCACAAACTACTTCAAAACATGATCAGAAACAACTTTGAAATATTCACGACAAAACAAATCCTTGGAGAATTTGCCGATGTTTTGAAAAGGGATTTCCGCTATAAACAGGAGGAAGTTGAAAATATCATAAGCAAAGTCATGCAATTTGCTGCAATAATGATACCTAAAATTAGAGTTCAGATTGTTGAAGATGATCCTGATGATGACAAAGTGATTGAGTGCGCTCTAGAAAGTAAATCAGAATACATAATCACTTATGATAAACATCTGTTGAAAATAGGAAAACATGAAGGAATTAAGATTATTAAGCCAGAAGAGGCTGCTGTGATTTTTTAGGGCCCCACTATTTTCCAGAGCTGTTCAAAAGAACTCAAGAAAGATTGGGCTGATTTGATTAATTCAAACTTCAAATCCCTCTCTTTTCGGTTCTGTCCGCAGTCTCTCGTAGCACGTTCGCCTCGTTTCTGTAGCTGATTGTTGCCCGAGTTAATCGTAACGGAATAATTACTTTTAAGGCTCACTAGGTGCTACTCTTCGGACAGAACCTCTTTTTTCTAAATATTTATAAATTCTCTTGGTTCTCTCAGATAAGACACGGCCCCGTAGCCTAGCCTGGCAGCTTTTACCGCTATGGTAAAGCTAGGCAAATAGGGCGACAGCCTTCTAAGCTGTAGGTCGGGGGTTCAAATCCCCCCGGGGTCATGTTTTCATATCTATCTAAGAATTCATAAAAAGGAATAAATAATGAGATTATTTCACGACAAGGGTTTTCAGGCCGAAAATGAAAGGCTGATTCTTCCTAAAATCATCTCTTTTCTTAAAACCATCAGAGAAGACAAAATACTGAAAAAATACGTCAGGGTTTTTGGGATTACAGGCCCTGCAGCAAGAGGCCAGGCCTCTTCAAAAGGCTCTGACATTGATTTCTGTTGTATAACAAAATATCTGAATCCTTTCCATGAAAGGCATCTAAATAAAAAATTCAAGGAGTGTTTTGCCGAAAGCAAGATAGAGGCCAGCATCCTGATATTCGGACCCTCGATTTTCAAAAAGCCGGACCTTATGTTTTTTGAATTCGTGAATTCAGGGAAAATCCTATATGGCTCTATCAAAAGAAAGCTCAGCATAGCAGATATCCCAAAATGGGAGGGGATAAGAGTGCTGTGCTTAAAGGGAAACCCGTTTATAGTATATCAAAAAAGTCCTTCAAAAGAATTTGATTATTACTATACAAAACTATTGTTCGGCATTGGCGAGGCATTGCTTTTGCTTGATTCAGAGTATGTTACAGATGATTTTGAGAGATACAACCTTGTCTTGAAAAACAGGCATGCAAAAAAAATCCCTGTTTTTTTGGAGCAGTACAGGCTTGCGCAGAAATTCAGATACAGCGACTATTCTTTCAGAGCATCGCAGGCAGAAAAGAAAAAAAGAAAGGAAAAAGGCCTACTCTTCTCGAGGTACGCCTGGAAAGTATTTCTCGAGGAGTATTTCGACTGCAGCTATGAAGAATCGCTTGAAAAGCTCAGGAGGATAAAGCCTGCGAAATTCAAAGAAAGAGTTGGAACAAGACTGTTCTATACAGTTAAATACATGCAATTTTTTAAGAAAATAAGATTCTGCATTATCCAAGAGCCTTTTATCAGGGAGATTCTCACAATACAAAAGTATCTTGCAAAGCCTGATGAAAAGCTCAGAAAAAAGATTATTGAATCATGGTTTGCCGCCCCGAAATTCTGGTATAAAAAGTGAATAAAGCACGGATTCTTCTATCTTAGATACGTGAGGG
>JAZDFJ010000139.1:0-2022 GCA_043807995.1 Candidatus Woesearchaeota archaeon | reverse complement strand
TGATTTTATTGATGGTTTCGCAAGGCATATGAGAGATGCTCTGCCGAATGCCTCTTTTATCGGATTTACCGGAACTCCGATTGAGAAATCAGACAGAAATACCAGAGCTGTTTTTGGTAATGACATAGATGTTTATGACATAGAGCAGGCAGTTGAAGATGGAGCAACTGTCAGGATATTCTATGAAAGCAGGCTGGCACAGCTTGAACTAAAGGCAGAAGAAAAACCAAAGATAGACCCGGAGTTTGAAGAAGTAACCGAAGGCGAGGAAACTTCAAAGAAGGAGAAGCTGAAAAGCAGATGGGCAAGATTAGAGGCAATTGTCGGCAGTAAAAAACGCATAAAACAGATTGCGAAAGATATTGTTAATCATTTTGAAGAAAGACTTGGAATCCTTGACGGCAAGGCAATGATTGTTTGCATGAGCAGGCGTATATGTATAGATTTACACAACGAGATTGTAAGATTAAAACCGAAATGGTATCACAAGGACGATGATAAAGGATTTATGAAGGTTATCATGACTGGCTCTGCATCTGACCCTGTTGACTGGCAGGAGCATATCAGGAATAAGCCGAAACGTAGAAAGCTCGGGGACAGGATGAGAGATTCAGATGATTCTCTTAAACTTGCCATAGTCAGGGACATGTGGCTTACAGGATTTGACGTTCCATCTCTGCACACGATGTACGTTGACAAGCCAATGCGGGGGCATGGATTGATGCAGGCAATAGCAAGGGTAAACAGGGTTTTCAAGGATAAGCCCGGCGGATTAGTGGTTGATTATCTGGGAATAGCAGATGAGCTGAAAAAGGCGCTTTCAGAATATACGGAGAGCGGAGGAAAAGGAAAGCCGACTTTTGACCAGAGAGAGGCAGTTGCACTTATGCTTGAGAAATATGAGGTTGTAAGTGCTATGTTTCATAAGTTTGATTATGAAAGATTCTTTACTGCATCAGTCAAAGAAAAGATGTCAATTATGACAATGGCAGAAGAGCATATACTTAAGCAAAAAGACGGCAAGGAAAGATTCCTGAAATACGTTACAGATTTGTCAAAGGCTTTTGCCATCAGCGTTCCAGATAAAGAAGCCATAAAAATCAGGGATGACGTGGGATTTTTTCAGGCAGTCAGGGCAAGGCTTGCCAAGTTTGAAACCGGCAGAGGAAAAACCGAAGAAGAGCTTGATACTGCGATAAAGCAGATAGTCTCAAAAGCAATAGTCTCTGACAAGGTTGTTGATATCTTTGCAGCAGCGGGAATAAAGAAGCCGGATATTTCAATTCTGTCAGATGAATTTCTGGCAGAGGTAAGGGACATGCCTCACAAGAATCTAGCTCTGGAACTGCTTAAAAGACTTCTTAATGATGAAATCAAAACACGTTCAAAAAAGAATCTGATTCAGGGAAGGTCTTTTGCCGAGATGCTGGAGAGAACTATAAGGAAATATCAGAATAAGGCAATTGAAGCTGCACAGATTATAGAAGAGTTAATCGAGCTGGCAAAGGAGATGCGGGAAGCAGGTAAAAGAGGAGAAAAGTTAAATTTAACTGATGATGAGCTTGCTTTCTATGATACTCTGGAAGTAAACGACAGTGCAGTCAAGGTATTAGGTGATGAAACATTAAGAACCATTGCCAGAGAACTGGTTAGGACTGTTCGCAATAACGTTACCATAGACTGGACTTTAAAGGAAAGCGTTCAGGCAAAGCTCAGGGTTATGGTAAAAAGAATTCTTAGAAAATACGATTATCCGCCAGACAAACAGAAGAAGGCAACAGAAACTGTATTAGAGCAGGCAACCTTGATATGCAGAGACTGGGCTGAAGGAAAATAAATAAAAACAAAGCAAAATAAATTTCTTGACTTAAATTTCTTTTTCGTTTACAATAATAAGCGTGGTTCACTTTTCATCAGAAGAGTGAACCTTTTTTATTTTCTCTTACTTCCATAAGTCCTTCCAAAGTCAGCAGTATCCGTCGTTAAAACGCATTTTCAGCAAAGGAGCTTGTTGATGATTTG
>JAZDFJ010000138.1:0-14557 GCA_043807995.1 Candidatus Woesearchaeota archaeon | reverse complement strand
TATATAAATATTGCCCTAAAAAAACCAAAAAAATCTATGAAGAAAAAAATGAGGAAACAATATCAGTCCTTTTTTTTTAATCTCTCAACCCTTTCTTTCAATCCTTTCCTTTCAGCTTGTCAAACAATGAAAGGTGCGGCTTTTTCTCGTCGTGGAGAATCTTCTTGAAGAGCTCCTTCTGCGCTGCGCTCAGCTTTGTCGGAGTCTGCACAACAACCTTGACAAGCTGGTCCCCTCTTCCTGAATGGTGCAAAGAATATGAACCCTTGTCTTTCATCCTGAATACAGTGCCTGCCTGCGTCGCTGCAGGTATCTTCAGCCTTGCCCTGCCGTCGATTGTGGGCAGTTCGACATCGTCTCCAAGAGCTGCCTGGGCAAAGCTTATCGGAACCTCGAGATAGATATCAGAGCCGCGCCTCTCGAATATCTCGTGTTTTCTCACATGGATAAATATGTAAAGGTCACCGCCTGTTCCGCCCCTGAATCCTGCCTCTCCCTCGCCGGCAACCCTCAGCTGTGAGCCAGTGTCAACTCCTGCAGGTATCTTGACAGAAATTTTTTTTGTGTTTCTCTCAATGCCTGTACCCATGCAGCTCTTGCACTGGTCTTCTATGCTCTCGCCTGAGCCTCCGCATTCAGAGCAGGGCACTGTTGTCTGGAACATGCCAAAGACTGTCCTTTTCGTGTGCCTGACATAGCCTGAGCCTTCGCATGCCCTGCATGTCACTTTCTTTTTTCCGCCGACACCCTTGCATTTCTGGCAGACATCATTTTTTGTGACAGTTATTTCTTTATCGGCGCCAAAAACAGCCTCTTCAAGAGTGATTGTCATGTCATAGCGCAGGTCTGCGCCTCTTGCACTGCCTGATTTTCTTCTTCCTCTTGAGCCTCCGCCGCTTCCGCCGAAAAACATGTCGAATATGCTTCCAAAGTCAAAGTCTGCGTCGCCGTCCATTCCGGCAAAATTGCTGAAGTCAAACCCTGAGAAGTCATGGCTGAAGCCGCCGAACTTCGCGTCCTCGCTGCCATACTGGTCGTAATGCGACCTTTTTTTCTCGTCGGCAAGAACAGAGGCAGCCTCATTTATCTCCTTGAATTTCTCTGTTGCAGAAGAATCTTTGTTAAGGTCAGGGTGGTATTTCTTGGCAAGAGTCTTGTAGGCTTTTTTTATCTGCTCTGCTGTCGCATTCCGCTCTACTCCAAGTATTTTATAGTAATCCTTGCCTGCCATCTTGCTGTTTCACACCTGACATTGAATTCATTGAAATTATAAAAAAGAAAAAAAGATTGGTTTATAATATTTTACTTTTTCTTTGTTTTGCTCTGGTTTCCAGTAGCACACTAGCCACGCCTGTACAATCACTTCTGCAGTCCATTGCTGCCCGAATTATTTGCCATCGATCAATCGTCTTCAAGGCTCACTAGGTGCTGCTCATCGGGCAAAAACAATTTACTTTTTCTTTTTCTTGTCGCCGACTTCCTCGAACTCTGCGTCGACAGCATCATCTCCTGGGCTGTCATTGCTGCCGCCAGCACTGTCATCGCTGTTCATGCCTGCGGCATCCTCTTCACCGCCTGCTTTGCCTTTGTGCGCCTGCTCTTTGCCGACTTTCTGGTAGAGTTCGATGCTTATCTCCTGCACCTTTTTGTTCAGCTCATCAAGTTTGTTCTTGACTGCAGAGATGTCTTTCTTGTCTCTCAGCTTTTTAAGTTCATCAAGCATGTCCCTCACAGGCTTGAGCTTTGAATCATCAACCTTCCCCTTCACATCCTCAAACAGCCTTTCTGTCGAATATATCACTGTCTCTGCATGGTTCATTGTCTCGACTTCGTCTTTTTTCTTTTTGTCGTCTTCAGAAAACTGCTCTGCATCCTTTTTCATCTTCTCTATCTCGTCGTCGCTGAGGTTTGTCGTGGCAGTGATCTTTATTGCCTGCTCTTTTCCTGTCCCAAGATCCTTTGCAGCCACATGCACTATGCCGTTCGCGTCAATGTCAAAGCTGACCTCTATCTGCGGGATTCCTCTTGGCGCAGGCAGTATTCCCACAAGATCAAACTGGCCAAGCAGCTTGTTGTCTGCAGCCATTGCTCTCTCGCCCTGCGAGACTCTTATCGTGACTGCTGTCTGGCTGTCTGCTGCTGTCGAGAATATCTGCGACTTCTTTGTCGGGATAGTCGTGTTTCTCTCGATTAATTTTGTGAAAACTCCGCCGAGAGTTTCTATGCCAAGGCTTAAAGGCGTGACATCAAGGAGAAGAATGTCTTTTATCTCTCCTCCAAGCACTCCTGCCTGTATTGCTGCCCCGAGGGCGACTGCCTCGTCAGGGTTGACGCTTTTGTCGCCTGGCTTTCCTATCATGTCCTCGACAAGCTTTTGCACAGCAGGTATTCTTGTGCTTCCGCCGACAAGTATTACCTTGTCAATGCCGTCTTTTGATATGCCGGCGTCTTTGAGGGCGAGCTTTGCCGGTGTTTTCAGCTTTTCAAGAATAGGCTGTATCAGCGACTCGAACTTTGCCCTTGTCAATTCAATATTGAGATGCTTTGGCCCTTTTGAGTCTGCTGTTATAAAAGGCAGGTTTATTGCTGTTGTGAGCTTTGCGCTCAATTCTATCTTTGCCTTTTCAGCAGCCTCTTTCAGCCTCTGATGGCTTGTGCTGTCTTCCCTGAGATCTATGCCGTGGTGTTTTTTGAAATCATCTGCAAGCCAGTTGATTAAAATATCATCTATGTCGTCTCCTCCGAGCCTGTTGTCTCCATTTGTTGATTTGACCTCAAAGACTCCGTCACCAAGCTCCAGGATTGAGACGTCAAATGTTCCTCCTCCAAAGTCAAAGACAAGTATCCTGTGCTCTTTGCTCTGCTTGTCCAATCCATAGGCAAGCGATGCAGCAGTAGGCTCGTTGATTATTCTCAATACTTCAAGTCCTGCTATTTTTCCAGCGTCTTTTGTCGCCTGTCTTTGCGCATCCTCAAAGTAAGCAGGTGTTGTTATGACTGCCTGAGTTACTTTCTGGCCGAGATATGCCTCTGCGTCCTCCTTTAATTTCTGGAGTATCATCGCAGATATTTCCTGAGGGCTGTATTCCTTTCCTTCTATCTTTACTTTGTAGTCCTCTCCCATGTGCCTTTTTATGCTTCTGACTGTGTGGTCAGGGTTTGTTATTGCCTGGTTTCTCGCAACCCTGCCGACAAGCCTTTCGCCGTCTTTTGTGACTGAAACCACGCTCGGCGTTATCCTTTCTCCCTCTGCATTCGGTATTATAACAGGCTTTCCGCCCTCTAATACAGCGACTGCTGAGAATGTTGTTCCAAGATCGATTCCGATTATTTTGCTCATTTTGATTACCTCCCAACTTTTTGCGTTCGCAAAAACTTAACTAAAATCCAAGCGACTCCTAGTCTGCTACCGGAGTCCCTTTTTTTGCAACCTTGACTTTTGAATGCCTTATGACTTTGTTTTTCAGCATGTATCCTTTCTGCAACTCTTCAAGTACTGTGTTTTCTTTTTCCTCAGACTCCTGCGCAATAAGCGCTTCATGAAAGTGAGGATTGAAATCCTTTTTTTCTGCGTCTATAGGTTTTAATCCCTCATCTTCTAATATACAATAGAATTGCGAGTAGATCAATTCAATCCCTTTGACAAGCTCTTCATGGCAGTCTGTGTTTTTCAGGCACAATTCAAAAGAGTCAAGTATAGGAAGAAGCTTTGTGAAGAATCTTTCTAAAAGATGCTCTCTGTTTTCCTTTTCTTCCCTGTCTATTCTTTTTTTGTAGTTTTCAAACTCTGCCTGCAGCCTTTGCAGGAACTCTGTCAGCTCTTTGATTGTGCTGTCTTTTGCTTCCAGCTCTTTCTCATGATGCTGTTTGACAAGTTTCTTGTGTTTTTTGTGGGATTCTTGTTCTTGAGTTTGCTCTTCCATGTTCACACCTGTTGGTTATAAATCAAATCGTGTATTTGCCGCAATCCCATTTTGATTTATAATCTCAAAAATGTCTGCATTTGGCTGATGAATTCTGCATAGCAGGCTTGAAAACAATTCTAATCACAGCATTTTTGTTGATTTAAGCTCAACAAAGATGATGTTGGGGCAACTCATTTATATAGTTTTCGGTTTTGAAGCGGATTTGATCAGGATGGAATGTTTATACATTTATACTAGTATATATAGTTTAATAAAAAAATATAAATAGATAGATTGGTTTTCTTTTGTTGTTACTACTATATTATAACAATGTTTGTTGGAGGATGATGAATATGGTACAAATTGTGCAGATAAAATCGTCTGTGTTGGCTGCTGTTTCAGATAAGACAGGGTATGTTGAGGCTCGCGTTCAAGCTGAGAAATTGTCTCAATTGTCTCAGGAGAATGGTTTAAGGGTGGCTGATATGCCTATGGTTATTCGGGCTATGACTGTTCATCCTGAGGTTCGTGTGGCTATAAGGCCAGATTGGATTGATACAATTACTAGCGAGTATCATGGTTTGCGTGGCGAGGATCGTTCTTATGAAGCTTGGCATTCTGCAGGCTCTTTGGCTACTGTAAAAGGCTTGGAAAAGCTGTTTTCAAAGGTTGGAAATTATTCGTCTATGCCAGTTTCTGATGATGAGTGGGTTGCTGTTGGGAATGGTGTTTTTAATGGTCAGGCTGTTGTCAGGATGCATCTTGATGATGCAAGGAAAGGCGATGTGCCTGCACCAGGAACACCTTACTCAATCTTTGTTCGATTGGACAGAGACAGTCCGAAGATTAATGGCCGAGGCCGGCTAGATTATGACACTTTTATGCAGGATGATAGAGTCTTGATGATTACTGGCTCTCCTGAAGGCAGAGAGGCATTGGCTAAAATGCTCTTTGGCAAGAAGGAAGATGGCGGCGAAGGCTGGGTTTCTGTTGGAAGTGATCACAGAATAAATGAAGTTGGTTTTGATGCTCAGGCTAAGGGGCGCCAGGCGTATCTCGGCAGCGGTGATGATGGCCTCTTTGGCAGCCTCAGGCTCAGCTATCTTGGGCGTTTCGTCTTGGTAGCGCCGGCAGGTGTTGAAGCGCGCGAAAACGAGGCTTCTTCACAGTCGAGACTAGCGCTTAATTCTGCGGAATTAGCGGACTTTCTCAAAGAGCAGAACCCATTGCTAGATAGAGCTGCGCTCGAGCAGCAGATAAAAGCATACCAATCACAGAGGAGCTAAAAAAAATGAACCTAATCTATCAAGAACAACGAAGAGTAATCGCTTCAGAGACCGGCTGGCAGCCGATGGCACAAGCCCTAAAAAAAGCAGAAGCAACACTGAAAGACGGCAAGCACAAAGGATGGAAAAAAGCAGACGTCGCAGGAGTCATCAGGCTGATAACCGCCGGAAGCATAGACGCAGCCACCGGAAACAGCGTAGAATTCTACGCCCGAGACGAACAAGGAAGACAGGTATACGGCGCAACCCACGGATTCGCACCCTGGAGCCTTGAAGAATTCGAAGCACTCGGATGGCAAAGCTACGGGCTAAAAACAATACCCGAAGATAGAGTCAGAGCAATGCTCACAGGAAGCTACAAAAAAACCCCAGTCATAACCCTCGAACAACTAAGAAACCCGGAAACAACACCCCCGAAAAAATACATAACCTATGCAGCAACCGAAGAAATGAACATACCGCCAGCACGAGAATTATACACTCTAGAACAGCTAAGCACCGAAGACACGCTACTAATCAGAAGCGGAGGATTCCAACCCAGAGAAGCAATACTAAAACACCTAAAAGCCAAAGGAATAACAAGAGTGTACAACTGGCACAGAATAGAAGAAACCAAAGAACAAAACCCACAGGGGCGTTTCGTGCACGCCTGCAGCGACGACTACATAGTCGGCGGCGACGGCATCGACGACGACGGGCGTTTCGTCTTGGTAGCGCCAGAGGCGCAAGAGGCTTCTTCACAGTCGAGACTAGCGCTTAATTCTGCGGAATTAGCGGACTTTCTCAAAGAGCAGAACCCATTGCTAGATAGAGCTGCGCTCGAGCAGCAGATAAAAGCATATTCTCAAAAAATTGGAGGACGATAAATATGGATGCGTTTAATTTGAAGATTACGAAAGACTCTGGGAGTGAGCCATCAGGACAGGCTGGCTCTGAAAAGTTTGTTTATGATACTGTTGAAGGCATGAGTTACTCTTCTGCGCTTGTTAATTTGAGAGCTGCTTGTGATTCTGCTGAGTCTCGAGGTTTGGTTGTTGTTCAACCTTGTTTTACATTGCCTGATGGTTCTAGTGTTTATAGGCCTTTGAGTTTTGGTGAGAATTTTTTTGCTCGTGTTGATAATTATAAGAGTAATGGAGCTAATGGTCTTTTCAGGGTTTTTTTGGATTCTTGTTCTGGTGCTGTTAGGGCTGATAAGCATTGTTTCAAACTTGTTGATGTTTGTGGTGGATTGGTTGGTCTTTCTGCTGGTTTTGATGGTGCTTTTTTAGGTGTTGGTGTTCAGAATCTTGATGGTGTTGTTTTAGATACTCGAGTGGGTGTTTATGATGCGCCTTTGTCTGAGGAGCAGGCTGTTGATCATCCTTTTTACAGATGGGCTGCAAAAGATGATAAGCCTCTTGTTAGGGAGCATCATAAGATTGCTTGCAGTCTTTCTGGTAGAGAAAAGGTTATGGGTGTGTATTTGCGTGGTGCTTCTGGAGAGTTGCGGGCGCTTGGCTCCTACTACGTCAGCGGCAGCTGCGGTTCGTGCAGCAGCGGCAGTCTCAACTACTACCTCAGGGGCGCTCATTTTGTTCGGGTAGCCCAAAGGGCAGCGCCGACAGATGTTGAAGCGCGCGAAAACGAGACAGCAACAGCTCAAAGAATTCTTGCACCGACGCCAAAGGACTTGGCTATCGCATTATCTGGAAAATTCCCGATAATCAACAGAAGAACTCTAGAAAGAGAAATAGAAGCAGTCTATGAAAAAACACAAAGGAGATGAAACACCAATGACAAACATAAACGAATTACAATTTGATGACAGACCAAAATACAAGCCATTCTGTGAGAAAAGTAAATCATTGATGAATGATAATGTTTCATCATTAGTGGCTGAAGGCAGACACATAATCAAACCAGAAATAGTAATGGAAAGAAGAACATATGCACAAGAACCAGTTAGAACAAACTGGCAAAACATAGGAACATACTCTTCTCTTGTGCAAGTAAAACATCCTTCAGAAAGAAAAACAAGATGGTTTAACTGGCACCCAAAAACAGAAACAATAACCCCCGGAGATATAATAAGAAATACGACAAGAGATTTTGGGCTACAAACAACAGAAGCAGACTACGAATACAATGGAGCACCATTTGTAACGCTAAACAAAAGACAAATAGCAGAATTACGAAACAACCCTCACGCACTCCCAAAACTAAGAGAGCAAATATGGATAGAAGTCATAGCGGCAGGAGACACAAAACTCTTTGAAGAATACAAAGCAGAATTTGAAGCAAAAACAGGAAGATTATTCCAAGGAAACGGCATGGGGGTGTGTGCAACAGGGCTTAGAGGACTCCGGGTCGTATACTTGAATTTTTTCGGCCGTAACCCGAGTGCCAATGGCGCTGACTACATAGGTAGTTTAGGCGGCTGCGTGTTCGGAGTAGCGCCAGAGGCGCAAGAGGCTTCTCCACAGTCGAGACTAGCGCTTAATCCTGCGGAACTAGCGGACTTTCTCAAAGAGCAGAACCCATTGCTAGATAGAGCTGCGCTCGAGCAGCAGATAAAAGCATACCAATCACAAAGGAGATGATACACCAATGACAAACATACACGATTTACAATTCGACGATACACCAGCAGAGCTAAGATTCAAGCCTTACTACGACGGAAAAACACCACTTATAGAAAGAATCCCACAATTAGTTGGCACTGACGGCAGAAGCATAATCAAACCAGAAAGAGTAATGGAAAGAAGAACAAGAGCAACAGAACCAGCCAAGACAAACTGGCAAAACACAGGAACACACACAAGCCTAGTACAAATAACACACCCAGACAGAGAAAAAACAAGATGGTTCAACCAACACCCACTAACAGAAACAATCAAACCAGGATGCCCGCCGACAATCGATTACGGACTTGCAACAACAGAAAAAGACTTCTACTTCAACGGCGCACCATTTGCAACAATAAACAAAAGACAAATACAAGAATTAGAAAAAAACAGATACGCATTCACAGGACTAAGAGAGCAAATCTGGATAGAAGTAATAGCAGCAGGAGACGAGAAGCTCTTTGAAGAATACAAAACAGAATTTGAAGCCAAAACAGGAAGAACATTCGAACAAAACGGCATGGGAATATACCCAACACTAAGAAAAGGACTGCGGCTTGGGTGGTTGGGCTCTTTCGTCATCAACCACTCGGATGCCATCAGCTTCGACGGCCTCGACGGCAGCGTCGGCTGCGTGTTCGGGGTAGCGTCAGAACAAAAATCAGAACTTGAAACTTCTATTGATAATGCAATCAGGGACCCTTCCGCGGCATTCACATTCCAAGGAAGGCAGTACAGGGTTATACCAGCAGAAAAAGAAGAACAAAGGTGATAACAAATGGTATTAAAAAAATTTGTTTGTGAAATATGCGGAAACGCATACGATACAAAAGATGAAGCAAGAAAATGCGAAGCGGTAAAACCATTAACAAACTTGCCAAACGGAACATTATGTACGCCAATGGGAAGAGGAAGAAAATCAAGCGACCCAAAAGAAATACTAAGAATCAGCGATGATGGCTTCAGAGGAAGAAAACCAAACAAAGTAAACCACACTGTTGAATATCCGGGAGATATATATTCGATAAGTCACCAAAGTGATTGGCCAAATATTCTATTTGCAGAACATGTTACATGTACTGGAGTGGATGTATCTCCAGATGGAATTGCGACAGCAACAAATGTAGGGAAAAAATTCAGGATACTTTCAAAGGAAAAAGCGGAATACATCTGCGATAGACTCCACATAAATTAATAAGATATCTGGAGATCGCCAGCAATATTCCAAGATTAAAGGTGAAAACAAATGCCAACAACAAAAACACTATATACATGCAGCATATGCAGAGCAGATTATGAAACAGAACAAGAAGCAAAAAAATGCGAGGATAGAACTCCGCTACGCTTACCGCGTGGAACAATATGTGAATCCGTTGGCGATTGGGGGTTTTTATTTTTAGGTGATGTAGCTTCAAAAGAACCTGAAGAAAGAACGCACGGGCTAAGATTAACTCGATGTGCATATCTAGTGCCAAAAATAGGAGAAGATTCATCAAAAAATTGGAGATTTCGAAAGCAATATGTCGCGAGATATGAGATTACCCGCAGAAATGTTCGGCCAATTGTATACCCAGATGGCACTATAAAACTTCCATCTGGTAATGTTTTTCGTGTAGTAAGCACAGAACACTTTCTTGCTGAACTTACGAGAGAGCTTTGTACTGATGATCCATAAATCCAAAAAAACACAAGGTGATAACAAATGCCAACAACAAAAACAACACACACATGCAACATATGCGGAGCAGCATACGACACAGAAGAAGAAGCAAAAAAATGCGAAAAAAGAGAACCGCTAATACTTCAAAATAATGAGATGTTTATTAGAACTAGCACTAATGCTCCAAAAACAGGCAGATTAATGGCAGCATTCGCCTGCATAGAAGACTTAGTAGGTGAAGCCGTTGAAGCAAAAACACACGCAGTGGAATATAATGCAAGTTATGTGGGCTTTGGAACCAAAACCAAAAAGTCTGGCCAGGTAGTTAAGAAACAAATAGAAGTCGAGATCGTCAGTGGCGCAAGAATTCGTGTATACCCAGAAGGAATAGCAGGCAGTATAGGAATGGGAGTTACAGGCACATACAAAATGATGTCTCCAGAAGAAGAGCGGAGTATCATTCGGCAGCTGCTTTTTTCAAAGTATCCCTAAACCTTTTTCATGACCTGCTTTTTGTCAAGCCTGCTCAGAATAATCAATCCTGCAATAGAGAATACGCCTGCGAGCAGGAATACAATCTCAAAGCTTGTGTACTCTGCAAGCCATGCTCCCGCCACTGCTGTCAGTGCTGTTCCAAGCCCGACTGCTGAGGAATAAATAGACCACTGGAACCCACGTTTTCCTTTCTCAAGGTTTGATGTGAAAAGGCTTGACCATGAAGGATAGGCAAATGCAGCTCCTACTCCGTATATGAACTGGACAAAATACAGATGATACACGCTTGAAGAGAATATATAGCCGAAAGGCACTAAAGCTATCAGCCCAGTACCCACCCATATCATCCAAAGCCTATCTTTCGGATTAAAGACATAGGAAAACAGTATCTGAAGCAAAGATTGGGTTATGAGAAATATTGTGCTTGCAAGACCTGCGGCAAGAATGCTGCCGCCAACAAGATTGTCATTGATAAAAATGGCGAGAATTGGAGAGATAAGGCCGTAGCCACTAAACACAAAGACGTCTGACATTACCAATAGTCTAAGTATCTTGTTCATAACAGGATTCTAAAATCTGATATTTAAAAAGTTTTTGCTGGGTGCACTGTGTAGGGCTTTGTCCGAAAAGTAGTGAAAACTATAGTTTTCGAGACCTCTCTGAGGTTTCGGAATTAACATTTCGAAACCTCTCTGAGGTTTCGGACAGAGCCAATGTGATAAGCTTTGATTGTGATTTGAAGCTGAATCTCGCATCGTGTCATTAATCTGCGACATGTTTTGAGATAGTCCGGAAGTTTTTCGATTTTTTTAGGATAAGATTCTTTAAGGATTTGATTTTATCAGGTTATAAATGATAAAACAAAAAATATATAAATTAGTTCCTGTTACAGGAACTATTATGAAAAGCAAGGAAGAAAAGGTGCTTGAGCTGTTTTTTCAGGAACCGACAAGGGAATGGCATTTTGAAGAGATTCTCAAAGAGTCAGATATTGCCAGAAGCAAAGCTGATGCTTGGCTGAAAAAATTTATCAAAGGAAAACTGGTCAAGAGGGTAAAGAAAAAAGGCAGCATGCCTCATTACATAAGCGATTATGACTCTTCAGCCTATAAGAACAGGAAAAGGTTGTTTGCACAGCAGAAACTTTTTGAGAGCGGACTTTTAGACCGCCTGCTATCATTGCCCAAGGCTAAAACAGTGGTGATATTCGGAAGCATGGCAAGATCAGATTGGTATAAGAAGAGCGATATTGACATATTTATCTATGGCGAAGCTGAGGGACTGAAGATTGCGGATTTTGAGTTGGGCTTACAGAGGGACATCCAGCTGTTTATATGCAGGGATAAGAAGGATCTGAAAAAACTGGGCAGCGGCTTTATTAAAAATATAATCAGAGGAAACCTGATCAAGGGAAATCTGGACTTTATCAGGGTGGATGCAAATGCCTAAGTATCTCACTCAAAAAGAAGCATTTATGAAATGCAGAAAAGAGGGCAGGTTCATTGTTGTAGAAGAGATTGACCTAGAAAAGATCAAATCCACAATCATTATTGCTGACTCTGATGTTGAGTCTGCCAAATCTGTTAAAAAAAATATTCCAAAGAAGAGCAGTCAATGGAGCAGTGTTTACAAGCTCTACTATGATGCATTGCATGAGCTTGCTGAAGCTTTATTAAGGTTTGAAAAGATCAGGATAGACAGCCATCAATGCCTGTTTGCTTATCTCTGTGAAAAACATCCAGAGCTTGAGTTCAGCTGGGATTTCTTTGAAAAAGTAAGAACAAAAAGAAATGGAATTAATTATTATGGCACTCTGATCTGTTTTGATGACTGGAAAGAAGTTGAGATTCAATTTGATATTTATATCCGGAAATTAAAGCAAGAGATAAAAAAGAAGATTGGCCTTTAATCCAGAAAAAGGTTATAACCAAACACTAAATGAAAAAGGCATTTTTGGATTTTATAGTATCAGAAGGGAATTTAAATGCTGATTTAGGAATCAATTCTCAGACCAGCATGGATCTCTCTCCCGTCAAAATACAATTGCCCTGTTTCATCTCTTGCAAATCTGCCGTCAGCAATATACTCCAGCGTTTTCGGGAAAATAACCCAGTCTCCTTTTTCTTTCAGCGCATCCTGAAAAGCTTTAGCCAATCTATCCAATATATCATAATCTATATTACCTCTCACAGTCACCGACGGAGAAACCATAAGCACAGGGCCGCAGTCAACAGCCCCAGTCACAAGATGGGTTGATGACCTCAATTCTGTTTCCCCAGCAGCTATTGCATCTCTTACAGCATGCGCTCCCCTGTATTTCGGCCTTCCATCTGCACCCAATAAAGTCAGGTCTGCAGGGTGGACATTCACTCCCAGATATGCATTCACAAAGACAGGAGTTGCTTTTCTCATATAGCCTGCATAAGCTGCTGCAGTACAGCAGAATGGTTTCAGAACAAAACTGCAGAATAATTCAAAATCCCGTCTTGCATCCATGTCTGTTACAGGCAGGTTTCTTTGCCTGCAAAATCCTTCCAGGTCATAGTTAAAAACAGGAATGCCGAAATCAGCTCCAATCTTAGCAGCATCACTCTTCCAATTGTCAGTGAATATCACAGGGACATGAAAGGGAGACATGCCTCTTTCCATTTTTAATCTATGCTCATGCTCTATAATCTTTGTCAGATTAGATCCAGTTCTTGACATGAATCCTGCTATTCTCAACTGGCCTGATTTTGCAGGATCATGAAGTTTTGTCAAAGCCATTTTACCGAGAATAAATAATCATATATATAAAAATTTGTGTAGCCAAAAATCTATTTGTGACTATTCAGATTCAAGCATGCGCACATAATGCCACTCTGCAATTCCCGAATCGTCCTCGATGTCAATCTGAAGTGCGAGGCGCCACTTGTGTTCTCCCTCTGCAATATCAGAAAACCAGAGATCAAGAACAGTAATGTTCAGGCGCATTCCTTTTGCATTTATTATATGATTAATGTCGGCAGTGTAGCCGGCTATTAACTGCTCAGCAGCATCAGCATCATTTGTCTGCATTGTCAGCCAGGAAACAAGCCTTTCAAGGTCAGAGTTCAGCCATTTTACAAAACTATTTATCTCCCCGGCTTTTTCAAGATCAGAATCATGCCTTTGACTGAAGACATCGAATCTTTGCCTTGTGAAAAAGACAGCAAAGATAACAAGAGCAAAGAACAGGGCTATGAATATATAGAACATTCCATTTTTGTTTTTTGAAAATCGTGTCATTTTAATGCCAAATCTCCAGCCTGACAGGCAACGGAGTTATTTTGCTGCTGCCCAATGCAGAGACAATCCCTGTTGCTGTTGAAACAGGCCTTAAGCCTCCGGCACTGAAATCTTTGCTGGCATAAACCTGCTTTCCGTCAATAAAAAGCCTGAAAAAATAATCCTTTTCTATGCCTGAAAATGCCGCTTCTGCAAGCAGGCCTGCATCTTTATAATTGTTTTCAGCGTAAAAGCTGGCGATCTGCTCAAGCACTGAAGAGCCAGGATCTGAAATGTTGTTGTAAACAAGAGACTGGGCAAAAGGAGCTTCAAGCTCCCCTGTCTCTAGGGCATCAAGAGCATGCAATGCATCATCTGCGAGTGCATAAGCAGGCTCTGTCATAGTATTTTCCCGCATATTCTCTGATTTCAAAAGCAGGAGAAGAGAGATAATTATTATAATGGCTGCAAAAAAGGCGTCCACGCTAAAGTAAAATCCTTTTTTTGCGATTCTTGTTTTTGTATCCATTGTCAAATGCCTTTGTTTGATCCGGTGTTTAATCATGCTTAAATCATTATGATAAATTCACATGATAAATTCACATGATAAATTCACATATCTGTTGAATTCATATGTTTAATCCATCATATTCAATTCCATACATAAACTGAAACAATCCAAATACGCGAGTGAAACGCAGCAGCTCTCTCCACAGACACGAGGTTCTCATAGCTGAGATTGTCAGGTGAAAAAAAACAGTTCCCTAGCTCAGAATAGCCTGCAGAGGAATGCCCAAATCCGCAGCCAAAACCAGGGATGCTCACGCTTCCGCTGTCATCCCTAATAATAAAATAATAGTCTGAAGACATTATGTTGAAAAGTTTTTTCGAATTCTCATATCCTATCTCTTTCAGGGCGATTAATTTCTCAGTGTCTAATCTTCCGCCGGTGATTATGCCTGGCCGAATCACACCATCAGCCGCGCTATCAGCCGTGCCATTACTGCCTGAACCAATGTAAGCAGGCCAGTCATTTGGATAGCCCTCGCTCATCAGAGCGTCAGACAAGAGCAATGATTCCTTTTGAAGAGTTTCCAGATTGTTGTGCGCAAATAATTCATACACCAATGGGACAGCAATGATAGCAACAGCAATAAATATGAGCAGGCCAAATATGAAATCCATGCTCCAGACCTGCGCTTTTCTGTTCAGCCTGATTAGTTTATCCATTTTCAACAAACACAACTCCGTAAATGTTTTTTATAATATTGTTGCCTTTTGCAAAAGAGCCTTTTATCGCCGGAATTTTCAGGGAGAGAGATTTCTCATCGTGGATTATTGTAAGATACTCCTCTTTTT
>JAZDFJ010000137.1:0-2455 GCA_043807995.1 Candidatus Woesearchaeota archaeon | reverse complement strand
TTTTCAATTTTATGTCAAAGACTGGCTCACAGACATTGATACTTTAATGCTTAGTAATGAGGAGAGAGGAGTATATGTTACCATGCTTTCTCTGTCATGGCTTGAAGATGATACTAGTCTCCCAGCAAATGCTACAGCAATTGCTCAAGCCTTGCTAGCGAAAGCTGGTGTAGTTGAAAAACTTTTTTCAATGTTTTTTACAGAGAGTGGTGGTAGAATGTATAATGAGAAGCTAAAAAATCAGAAGACAAAACTAAATAAACTAAGGAGGGAACGTGCTAAGTATGGTCATCTCGGAGGGGTAGCAAAAGCTACAGCAATTGCTACAGCAGAAGACAAGCAAAAGGGCAAGCAAACGTGTGGCTCTTCGAAGAAGACTCTCTCTCCTAAGAGAAACAAGATAAAATTTTTAGACTTTGTGCTCTTAACAGAAGAGGAGCACGCAAAGTTAATACAAAAACATGGAGAACAGAAACTTAACAGGATGCTTGAAAAACTAAACAACCACATCGGAGCAAAGGGAGACAAATACAAGTCACACTATTATGTCATGAATGGGTGGGTGGCAGAATGGGCAAGAGAAAACCCAGAGCCCTCACTATCACTACCAAAGACAAGAGATCTTTAATTCCTAATGTATTACTTTATGTCAGTTCTTAGTACAGCCGAGCATGATTTACTATGGATCTTGATGAATAGGCAGTCAGATGCTATTGAAGGAGGACTGTTTGATAAAATAAAACCAGAGATGTTTTATACAGAGAAATTCAAAAAGGCATTCACAGTTCTGAGAGAACTATATCTGGGCTCAGAAGAAAGTTCAGTGGATGAAGAAACTTTTGCCTGTCTAGATGAGGAAATGCTTCTGGTAGAACAGGCAAAGGATAAGAATTTCAGGGATATCTGGATTCCTGCCCATTCAGAATATATTGACAGATTGAAACAGGAATTACACAAAGAATGGAAGACTGTGGCAGTTAGTAAGAAACTGAATGAATCCCACCAGCAATTGTTTGATGAGGATGGTGATTATAGAAAACCACTGGAAGAGTTAAGCACAATCGAGGACACATTCACAAAAAAAGAGACAGGTCTTCCTGATATATTGTGTGAGCTGTCAGAAGAGGCAAAAACTGGCAGGAAGAAAGGATTTAGAACAGGAATTGAAGGAATTGATAAAACAACAGAAAGATTAAAGAAAGGACATTTGTGGGTCATTGGTGGCTATACTGGAAGAGGAAAGACCACACTGGCATTACAGATTGCCATTTCAGCACTTAAAGAAATTGGCAGGATTGATTATATTACTCTTGAGATGACAGCAAAACAATTAATGGACAGACTTGTCTGGCTTAATCGCTGTGTGAATGGAGTAGGATTTGATGATAGCATTAATGAAATAAGCAGATTTCCTATTGTGGTAACTGAAGGACTTTTTAGCACAAGAGACATTGAAGCCCACATAAATTCAAAATCAAAACAAGTTGATGTTTTTGTGGTTGATTTTCTTCAGAATGTTACAGGAGGAGAGCGAGAATATGATCGCATAAATGATGCAATACGAACATTTCAGAAACTGGCTCTTAGCTGTAATGTCTGCATTCTGGTTCTTAGTCAGATAAGTAATGAAGGAGTCAGAAATGAAAGTGATGTTATGGCATTCAAGGGTAGTGGTACCATTGGGGCTTGTGCTGATGTAGCCATTGAAATTCGTAGAGATAAAAAAAGAGATGTCATAGAAGTGTGTAGTGGCATTCGTATTGAAGTCTGTAAAAATCGCCATGGTAGAACAGGAGGAGTAGACTGCATTTTTGATACAGAGAAAGGATACTTCAAGGAATTTAAAGAACCAAAACGATGATCCATATAAGCAGAATAACACCATATCTTGTAAATAAATATCATATGACCATACCATTAGACAAAAATCGGGATACAGATGATTCAGACTCCACAGATGAGGAATATCTGCCCGAGGAAAATGAATGCGAATGCGGAGGATATAAGAACTCCCATCGCAGAAAATGTGACCAATGCATGTTTGCAGACGAATAATTTTGAGTATTTCCCAGACCGAAGTACAATTGAATTGTAAGATATACTCAGAAAATATAAAATGCTAGAAAGAAGATTCACAAAAAAGGCCATTGAAAAACTGAAGGATTCAAGAAGTGAAGCTGTGCTTGCAAACAGGAAGGGACTTGTTCAGTCAATCATTGAGGAGGGAATAAAAATCTCTGCGAATATACCAGATGATGTTTTTCTGAACAATCGGGAAATTGGAGTCAGGATTGAAGTGAGTTTTCATAAGTAATAAACCACAACATGACATTCAGGAAAGGAGCCAAAATTCCAGGACAGGGAAGGCCAAAAGGAGCTGCAACTAAGTATGCAGGAAGACTTGCAGGAAGGCCAAAAGGAACAACTGATAAGAACTTACTGCTTAGGAAAATCA
>JAZDFJ010000136.1:0-2653 GCA_043807995.1 Candidatus Woesearchaeota archaeon | reverse complement strand
TTAAGAAGTATTTTCAATGCAAAAAGAACAGCTCCTACATGGTCTGCGATCTTTGCAGGAAATCTCTCTGGCTTGTGTTTTGAATAGTCTATGAAAGCGCACATCTCCTTGTTGATGGCGTCAATCTCTCCTTTGAACAATGACTTTTCAGAATAGAGCTCAAACACCTGGAACTTCAGCGACGAGCTTCCTGAATTCAGCACAAGGATTTTCTGATTGCTTGTTTTTTGCGCCATTTTTTTATTCTCCCTTTTTATCCGTCTCTTTATTCCCTTTTTTATTCTCTTTTCTTGTCTTTTTTTTTTATCTGTTGTTTTTATTTCCTTTTGTTGTTCTTTTTAATTTTCTTTTTCAAGCCCCTGTTCCTGTCCCTTGCCTTTAGCCCTGCCTGCAGGCAGGTTATCTTTGCTGCTGCAGCAATGTCGCTGCCTGAGCAGCCCCTGCTAAGATCGTTGACAGGCAGTTTCAGCCCCTGCAGTATAGGCCCTGTTGCCTTTGCGCCTGCAAGGCGCTCGACCATTTTATAGCAGATATTCCCAGAGTTCAGGTCTGGAAAGATAAATACGTTTGCAGGCCCTTTGAGAATGTTCCATGAGCATTTTCTCCTCTGTATCTCCGGGATAAATGCTGCATCAAACTGCAGCTCTCCGTCGATAAGCAGCCCGAGCTTTCTTTTCCTTGAAAGCTGCTTTGCAATCTTTGCAGCCTTCTGCACCTTTGCAGCCAGCTCATGCTTTGCAGAGCCGTGGGTCGAGAATGAGAGCAGGGCGATTCTCGGCTTGTCTCCGAGCATCCTGACTGTCTTGCCTGAGAGTATTGCAATCTCTGCAAGCTGATGCTCGTCAGGGTTTATGTTGACTGCACAGTCTGCAAAATAAAGTGTTTTTGCTTTATTGTTTGTTTTGTTATTGTTTGTTTTATTGTTGTTTATTTTATTGTTATTGGCTGCATTGCTGAGGCGCATGATAAACAATCCTGAAACCCTTTCAGCACCTTTTTCAAGGCCGATAATGTGGAATGCAGGGATAAACGGCTTTGTTTTCGAGCTTAAGCCTGAGACCATCCCGTCTGCAAGCCCTTTTTTCACAAGCATTGCCCCGAAAAAAACAGGCTCTTTTATCTTTTTGACAGCCTCTTCAATCTTCATGCCTTTCTTTTTTCTGATATTGAAGTAATCATTGGCAAAGCCTGATATGCCCTTGTATTTTGAGGGCTGAAAAAATACAATCTCTTTGCCAGAGAGCCCGTGCTTTTTCAGCATGTTCAGTATTGTTTTTTCCTCGCCTACAAGAATCGGCAGGCAGATATTTCTGCTGAGTATACTCTTGAGTGCTGCATACAGCCTTTCATCGTCCACATCTGTGAACACAATCTTTTTCTTTTTTTTCATGTTTGAATATTCAGTTCCAGGCAAATTAACACCTCTTTGTCTATAGCTTTGCTACCTGCTACCTAGTTATTCATTTTTTTCTTTTCTGAAATACAGGCTTTGCTCCACAATGCTTATCGCGTCTTTGACATCCGCCTCTTCAGCTTTATCCTTTAGCTGCATTCTCGCGCTTGCCTTTGCTATGTTTATCAGGCCGATAACCAGGCGCGGGCCTATCTCAACTATGAATTTTTTCTCGTCTTTTTTTATCTTTTCGATGAAATCCATAATGGCATCCTGGTGTTTTTTGTCAAAGCTGACATCCTGTTTTTCACAAAACAGCACATAGTCTCTTATGAAAGCCGAGCTGGTTTTGTTTTCCTCTTTTTTATCGTCAGAAATTATTTTTTTTGTAATCTGCCTGAATTCTTCGGCTGTGTGTTTTCTGACAAGGAAAACAAGATGGAACCTGGAGACAAGAGCAGGATCAAAAGGCATCTGCTGCCTCAGTGTTTCCGGAATCACGCCGACAAACGAATCTCCTTTTGGATTGGCAGTCGCAAGCACCCTGGCGTTTGCATCAAATCTCAGGTGCTTTCCGCCCTTGTCAAATGTCACAAAGCCTTTTTCCATTGCATTCAAAAGGGATGACCGGTCCTCTTTTTTCAAAAGGTTAAGCTCGTCGAGATAGCATATCCCGTTGTGGGCCATGGCCAGCAAGCCCTTGCTCATATCATCGCCGGCGCCGGAGACTGTCAGGCCTGCGCTGCTTGTTCCAGAGCCAAGGCCGAAAGAGGATACAGGGGAATATTTTTCACTGGCTCTCAGAATGCCTGTTTTCCCTGTGCCAGGATCGCCAAGAAGAAGGATGTGAAACCTTTCTTTTGAAAAAAGCTGAAGAATCGCTGCTTTCTTGACGTGCTCCATGCCCACAATCTCAGGTGCGAAATGCTTTTCTATCAGTCCTTTTGAATGTTTCGAGAATTCTTTAAAGGCTTTTTGCTTGAAATCAGAGAGCAGCTTTTCGTTCCACCCGTTGACAAGAGAGATTATTTCTTTGTCATCTGCCAGAGGGATTATCCTTAAAAAACTGCTGTCAGAAAGCATGCCGGCAGATACTCCGTAATCGCAGCTTTCAATCTTTATTCTTCCCTGCTTTAAGAGGTATTTGACATCGTCCAGACAGCCGGCAAGAGCATCGCCCAAAAGCTCCAGCTGCTCCTTTTTCTCTCTGGAAAAAGGCATTGCCAGCCTGAAAAGGTCAAGAGGGGTTTTTTTCACAGT
>JAZDFJ010000135.1:0-4019 GCA_043807995.1 Candidatus Woesearchaeota archaeon | reverse complement strand
AGAGCCAATGGATAGCTCTTGAAAAAAATATCCCGAGGCACAACTACTCTTTTGTTGATTATCTTTTCTACAGAAACGAGAGTTTTATCTGCGGGGTCAGCCTCTTTGGCGTCGATGATCTGAACAAGAATATAACAATTGACCTTGCCCACGCAATTGTTTTCAATGTTACAGAAGAGCTTAACAGCGATATTTGCCATTGAATCTGCTGTTTTTTGGATGCTGTCTAAAAATGTTTTCTCCTGCATTTATTGTTTGGGCATTAAATTTGCTGAACTCCTATATAATGGTGAACAAAGTTTAAAAGAGTTCTTTATTAAGCCAATGTCAATGGTAGATAATATTATAACGACAGGTGTAGATGAACTTATAGAGATTTTGAAATCCCGGGATAAAATGCCTATAAGCGATGCTGCAAGGCTGCTTAAAACGCCGCTGTCTGTTGTGCAGTCCTGGGTGGATTTTCTTGTCGAGGAGAAAATACTCGGGGTTGAATACAAGTTCACAAAGCCCTATATTTACCTCAATAGGCCTGATGAGGAAAAAACAAAGGAGACAGGCGAAAAAAACAGGGAAAAACAGAAATCCCAGAACATTCAGTCTTTCAAAGACAATTTCAAGGAAAAGGCAAGGGAAAAGAACATTCCTGAAAGCAAGGTACATTATCTGTGGCAGAACCACATTATGAGAGAGGTGGAGCTTAAAAAGCAGTTCTTTTTCATAGAAGCCAAGAAAAGGGATTTTTTTGACGCAGAAGAGCTCTGGACAAGATACAAGCAGCACCTGCTTGAGTTGTGATTAAGATAAAAATCAAGATAAAAAATTCATATCAATAATCAAGAAAATAAATTCGAGAACATAAATCCTAAAAAACAGATTCAAGAAAATAAATTCAAGAAAATAAAATCAAAATGGAGCTTAACAAATTCATCGAAGATGACATGATTGCATTCCTTGACAGGGAGGTTGAGAAGAGAGGAGACTCTACTTTTATCAGGGAGGATGAGTTCAACATATTCAACCTTCAAAAGGATTATGTCAAGGAAATAGATGAATTGCTCAAAAGCAACAATGTGCGCGCAGCAAAACAGCTGTTTGAAGAGCTTGAGCAGATGTATGCGGGCGCAGGCAATGCCAGTGAAAAAAAGAAGATAAAAACTATCCTTTGCGAGGTTTACGATCAACTGAAAAATCATGTTAACACAATTTCAGGCGAGAAAAGCCTTGAGGAAAAGCTCGCCGATTTTGAAAAATGGGGCCTTGACAGGCCGACTCAGAATGAAAAGATCATAGAAGTCAAAGAGGTTCCGAAGTCTGCCGAGGAGATAGAAAAGGAAAAGGTCATGTCTGATGTGCTGACCGAGATAAATGCCCTGATAAACGAGATAGCCATACTTGCAAAAAAACAGGATTTTGAAGAGGCTGTGCTCAAGTACAGGGATTTGAAAAGGGTGTTTCAGGAGCTTCCTGACAATGAAGAAAAAATAAAGCAATACGACGAAGTGCTTGCCTCCTATTTCTTAATCAAAGAATATGTTGAGAACAAAAAAGCAGGAAAAAAACCTGTGTCAAGCCCTAAGTCCGGAAAGCAGCCGCTTGCAGGCGCCGGCGGGGAAAAAATGTCTTTTTCTCAGCCCAGTGGACAGGGACGACAGGAAAGACAAGGTGAACAGCAAGGACAGGATGGGCAAGAGCCTCACCTGATGCAGATATATGGCTCGAAAAATTTTGACCTAAGCTTAAAAGAGATGCATGACGAGATAAACGCGCATCTCGCGAATAATGATTTTGAAAAGGCGAAATTCATGCATCTCGAGGCAAAGCACGTTCTTTCACAGCTTCCGCAGAATTTTCCTAAAAAAGAAAAGTTCGAGGAGTATCTTGAAAAAGTAAGCCAGAGGATTGAAACTCTCCGGAATACGAATTTGAGTGCGGCACAGCAGATTCAAGCCCGAGAGCATGCGCGTCCGCATTCTCGGCCCAGCCAGAGGCAGGAGCCGCCCGAAAGCCCTGCTGGCTTTAACCCAATGGCAAAAACAATGGGCAGCCTGAAAATGCAGGAAAGCCGGCCAATAAAAAGAAATGCGGCAGATGAAAAGCAGCTCTATCTCCACGGAGTTTTCGAGCTTTTTCACGGCGACAAAAGCCAGGCTGTGCAGGATTTCAAAAAGGTTCTTGATATGAATCCGAGAAACGAGTCTGCAAAGATAAGGCTTGAGGAGGCACTTTCAAAATGAGTGAAAAAACAGTTGACTTAAGCCTGGTGGACAAATACAATATCAACATGAATAACATTGTTATAGAGATAAAAATCGTTTCAAAAGAGGACAAGCCAGTGCCGCTTTATCTTGTTTCAATCTCAAACATCAGCGAGACAACAAAGATTATTCTTGAAAAGATAAGAGAGGAGTTTATATCGAGAGTGAGCCTGGACGACATTGAGCGCTCTGAAGAGAATGAGATAGCAGACATCAAGATGAACTTTGAGCACGAGATAAAAAAGCTGATAAAAAAATATTTTCCCAAGACAGACAAGCAGACAACAGACATGCTCATAAATTACACTATTGAAGAAAATATCGGCCTGGGAAAGATAGAGATACTTCTGAAAGACCCTAATCTCGAGGAGATTGTGGTGAACAATCATGACGAGCCTCTGTGGGTGTATCACAGGAAATTCGGCTGGCTTGAGACAAACATAAGGGTATTTTCAGAGGACAGGATAAGGCATTACGCCACAATGATCGGCAGGGATGTGGGCAAGGAGATAACAAATCTGAACCCGCTCATGGATGCCCACCTTAATACCGGAGACAGGGTCAACGCAACTCTAAAGCCGATATCCTCGAACGGAAACACCATCACTATAAGAAAATTCGCTTCAGATCCATGGACAATCACCAAGTTTATCAAGGAAGGCACTTTAAGCATCGACGCTGCCGCGCTTATATGGCTGGCAATCCAGAATGAGCTTTCAGTGTTGATTGCAGGCGGAACAGGCTCTGGAAAAACATCCATGCTTAATGTTGTCAGCAATTTCTTCCCTCCGAATCAGAGAATAATATCTATCGAAGATACAAGAGAGCTTGTTCTTCCAAAAACCCTGCACTGGGTTCCATTTGAGACAAGGCTTCCGAACCCCGAAGGCAAGGGCGGTGTTGCGATGATAGACCTTCTTGTAAACTCTTTGAGAATGAGGCCTGACAGGATAATCGTCGGAGAAATCAGAAGGCAGAAAGAGGCGCAGGTGCTGCTTGAGGCAATGCACACAGGGCACAGCGTCTATGCAACAATACACGCAAACAATGCCGACGAGGTCATAACAAGGCTTACAAATCCGCCTATTGACATTCCAAAGCCCATGATATCCTCGATAAGCCTTGTTGTTGTGCAGAACAGGAACAGAAGGACAGGGAAAAGAAGGACTTTGCAGGTTGCAGAGATACTCTCAAACGGAGAGCCTAATGTGCTTATGCAGCTTAATGTTCGCGACGATATACTGGAGAAAATCAATGAATCTGACTCTATGCTTGAAAGGCTTGAGCTATACACAGGGCTTTCAAAGGAAGAGATAGAGTTTGACCTGAAGCAGAAGATGAGAATACTGAAGTGGCTTATCAAGAAAGACATTGAAGACGTTCACAAGATCGGAATGGTTATTTCAAAATACTATATGGGCAATCTTGTGCTTGACTGATGCGACTGATGCGACTGGTGCAGAAATGGCTAATGTATAGATGCATAAGCTGTCTTCTGATGCCTGACTTATCCAGAAGTGGCGCCTAGTGAACCTTGATTGTAATTAATCGTTTATGATTAAATCGGGCCACAATGAATGAAAGAAGCGTGGTGAACGCGCCACGCGGAAATTTAGGTTATTATAGGAAATTTCGCCCTCTGGAAGAAATTGCTTGGGGATGATGAATACCCCGACCTTCAGGTCGAAATTTGCTATTCCAAAAATTTGCATTTTAGCGAGGCGCGTGAAAACCCCGTGCCTTTAGGCCGGGGATAGCGCT
>JAZDFJ010000134.1:0-3927 GCA_043807995.1 Candidatus Woesearchaeota archaeon | reverse complement strand
ATTCCTCCCGCATTCTATCAGTATGCGAGAAATAAAATGGAAGCCAGCACATAAAGGCGAACAAAAATCTCAGGAAGAAATAGCAGCAATACGGGAGAGAAGAAGAAGGCTGGATGGGCTAGTGCTTCTGACTATCGGAGCTGACAGAAAACTGCGAGTTGCAGCCACCGGAGCCATAGTAAGAGACTATACCGAGCTAGGTGATTTTGATCCTGACGACATGGAAATTATTCCTCCGGAAGCAAATGCGCGGTGCCTTTATTTTGTATACGATCCGGGATCACCTGAAGGGCGAAGCGTCAAGGCAGCCTACTTTATATTGAATCCGACGCAGACGAGATCATGTGACAAATCCAGAATAGAAAGAGAAAAAAACAGGCAATACCACAACATTACTTCTTCTGAAGAGTAACAAAAAGAAATATTTAAATACATAACCACATTTCCCAGAAGCATGGCAGAACCACAAAGCACATCAGCAACTGAAGAAGCAAAACCAAGAAGGCTTATCTGTCTGGCATATGCGCCTGTTAAGACAGAAAGCGGAGAAACAAAGCGGGTATTATACATATCAAGCCCACATGTTCCTGCAAAATCTCCAGCACTGGTTGCTGAGGGTGTTGACATTCTTGTAAGGCCGGGGGAACTCCCTGATGAGAAAATCACAGACCCTAACTTTGCGCCTGTGGCAAATGCAGTGATGGTTCAAATGACAGGCAAGTCTTCTGCAGGACAAAGTTACATGGTCAGCTACTGGCATATTGACAAAGCCCAGGCAGAAGAGATATTAAGAAACCCTGTTGCGATTTTTTACTCAAGCGAGATACATAAAGCAGATGGTCAAGAGACAGAGACAGCAGAAGCTGTGCACACCGACTATGAACAACTCTAAATCACTGATTACCTCACAATAATCTCTTCCCTGCCAGGACCTACGCCGATAAACTTTATCTTAAGGCCTGCCAGCTCCTCTATCTTCAGGACATAATCCCTTGCGTTCTTGGGAAGCTCTTCAAAGCTTCTGCATTTTGTTATATCTTCAGACCAGCCAGGCAGTGTGATAAATTCAGGCTTTGCATTCTCAAGAATTTCAAGCTCTGCAGGAAACTCTGTTGCTCTCTGGCTGCCGGAAATATAAGCGTCGCAGATCTTTACCTCTTTTAGCCCAGAAAGAACATCAAGTTTTGTAAGAGCAATAGCATCAATATTGTTGACTCTCTTGGCATATCTCAGCACAACAGTGTCTAGCCATCCGCATCTTCTTGGCCTGCCTGTTGTAGTGCCATACTCTGCGCCTTTTTCCCTTATCCTTGCGCCAGTATCGTCGAGAAGCTCGGTCACAAAAGGCCCGTTGCCCACTCTGGTTGTGTAGGCCTTTGCAACACCGACAACAAAAAGGTCTTTTACAAAAACACCAGAGCCTGTTATCAGCCCGCCAACAGTGCAGTTCGAGCTTGTGACAAAAGGATATGTCCCGAAATCTATGTCAAGCATTATTGCCTGTGCGCCCTCAAACAGGAGCTTTTTTCCCTCGCTCACAGCATTTGCCAGGAACAGGCCGGTGTCTGTAATCAACGGCTGCAATGCATTTCTTATCTCAGCGTCATAGCTCTCTACCTTGCGAAGGTCTGTGAATCTCTTTCCTTTTCTGCTTACCTTGTCTGCATAGCATGGGCCAATTCCTCTGCCTGTTGTACCTATGGCTTTGCCGTTTTCAAGATCAATATTAATCTGTTCAGGAGTAATTATGTGAGCCCTGTTGCTTATGAAAAGCTTTGCATGCCTTCCTCCTGTGTTCTGCTTGAGAGTGTTCAGCTCCTGAAAAAAGACAAGGGGATTGATAACCATGCCGTTTCCAAGAACGCAGATCTTATCCTCATGAAGAACGCCTGACGGAAGAAGATGAAACGGGTATTTCTGGTTGTTTATGACAACAGTATGCCCTGCATTGTTGCCTCCCTGGCACCTGACAACAATATCATGCTCTTTTGTCAATAAGTCAATAATCTTTCCCTTTCCCTCGTCACCCCACTGGGTTCCAAGCACTGCTGTATGCATGACAACACCTCTGATTAGTTTTCTGGCAATAGAATAATGATACGATGATATAAAACATTCAAAAACTGCCGCTTCATGTTCTATTACCAATCATGCTCAAAAGCCTGATTTATATATTTTTGGATTTTTTTAGAAAGCCGGAAAAATAGGGCTCTGTCCGAAAAGTCACCCTCAGGTGAAAATTTCCAGAAATAATGTCATGCTGTGCGTCGCGCGGGGTAGGCCCCAACTGCTGAATCGGTTGACACTTCAGGCGACATTCGCTTTGCTCAGTCCCCTAAATGCAGATTATGCACTTTTTGTGCTGTTCCGATTAGGAATAGCACGATCGCATTGATAAAGGTGCGTCTTATCGGGGGCGCAGCACCTTACAACAAGATAATCTGAAATTTTCAAGGCGCACAAAAATCTGACTGATTTTTGGCGCAGCAAAAGCTAACTTTTGCTTGCGACTATGAATCGAGCAAAGCGAGATTTCGAAATTAACATTTCGAGACCTCTCTGAGGTTCCGGACAGAGCCGGAAAAATAGAAAAGATATAAAAAGAGGCGACATTTAAAACGCACAAACGGCATAAAAGAGGTGGGTGTTGCTAAGATATTTTCATCATAGAAAAGGAAAGGCCAGGACAGGCGCGGGAATAAGGTTTCCGGAGCTGAAAAAAGGGGAGTTTCTCTGGATTTTCATGGCCAATCCCTCTGTCAAGGAAGTCGTGGCTGTGTCAAGAAAATACAGTCTCCAGCCAAAGATATTCACAAAATACAAGAAAGAAAACCACTCTGCAAGATACCGCCTAAAGCCTTTGGAGGCTGTGATTCTCGACTATTATGTTGTGGGCGACAAGATAAAGACATCTCCGCAGCTTATTATCCTGATGAAAGATGTTCTTATTACATGCACTCCGACTTTGGAGTACTATGAAAAGCTTTTTGACAGGATATGCGAAAATTTCGGGAAGTACGAGAACGAGCATAAAAAGCTCGGCTATCTGTTCCACAACTTTCTTGTCGAGGACACTAACGACAATTACGATGTGCTTGAGCTTATAGAGAAGAAAATCGAAGAGATAGACGAGAGAATAGTGAAGAACAGGGGCAATATAGACATAAAGCTGATTATAGATCTGAAGAGAAAGCTTTTCATGATCGGCAGGAGATTATGGTCATCCTCAAAAGTGATTTTCATGCTGAAAAAAGGGATTACCCCTTTGGAGATCTCAGCAGAGGAGCTTAACCTGTTCGATGACGTCTATGACACATTCATACACCAGATTGAAATGGTCGAAACCCAGAGAGGCATGCTCTCCGACTCACTCACTGTCTATGAGACAGTTATCAACAACAACCTGGCAACAATATCAAACAGCCTCAGCAATGTGATGAAAAAGCTCACTGCAATAACCCTAATCCTGATGATACCGACCCTTATCGCAAGCATCTATGGAATGAACTTCAAATTCATGCCAGAGATAGGCTGGAGATACGGATATATTCTCGCAATAGGCCTGATGGCCTTTTCTGTCATAATGACTGTCCTGTACGCAAGAAAAAAAGAGTGGATATGAATCTGACCAAATCTCGGATGTATAATGCAAAGAAGATATAATACGAAAAGTCTTTTTCTCCTCTAAAAAATCCCCCAACAACGGATTTTAGAGGTTTGCTCGAACGTAAGGAATATGAATGAACATATCAAGTGAATTAAAATATTAAAAAAATGAACCAAAATGGCTTTGTTGGAAAGTTCCTTTGCCATCAATCCGGTGAGCGTCTTGAATTATCTCTCTCCCTGTCGACAAGGGGGTTGTCCCAGAACAGTTTCGGCTGTTCGAAGCGAAGTGCGATTCTCGGTTGTTTCACAACCTCGATC
>JAZDFJ010000133.1:0-2393 GCA_043807995.1 Candidatus Woesearchaeota archaeon | reverse complement strand
GCAACGCTTTTATCCCGATGCTTTCTGCTATCTCGACCTTGTCTTTTTTCTCGACTGAGAAATTGTATCTAACAAATTCAGGATTCAGCTCTTTTACATCTGATTTTTTAAGGCTTTTTTTCATTTTTTGTTCAGCCTGAACTTTGCCTCTGTTTTGCCGTAGCACGTTCGCCATACTTCTGCACCAGATTGTTGCCCGATTTAATCGTCATAGATTATTTACTTTCAAGGCTCACTAGGTGCTACTTGGGCAGGGCGTTCAGCTTATCAATAATTCCGACAATCTCGAAAATATCTTTAACCACATAATCAACAAACCCTATTTTTTTGTCGAATGCAAAGCTCTCCTGGTCCCATACAGTGGCCATGCCGAGTTTCTTGCACATGAATAAATCAGCCAGCGGGTCATCGCCTATGCTGATTGTCTTTTTCGGGTCAAGCCCTGTCCTTTTGATTATTTCATCGTAGATTTTCCTGTTGGGCTTGTTCATGCCAAAGTCATTTGATGTGAATATGAAATCAAAATATTTTTTTATGCCGAGAATTTCTATCCTTTTCGTTTTGTCTTCTCCTGCACCGCCCGAGTCTGACAGGATTATCATCCTGATGCCCCTCTTCTTCAGCTCATCGAGGGTTTTTTTCACATTAGGGAACAGGGAAACCTTTTTGTTCATGATGTTCCAGTATTTTTTCTCGAATTTCTTTGGGTCCTCTGGAATGTTGAACCCCTTGAACAGCACCTGAAATCTTCTCTCCCTGCTGAAATCCCAGGGGACAGTGTCCTCCCTTTTCACACCAGAGGGATTATTGTCAACTTCTCTCCATTTCTGGAGAAAATCAGAAACATTAAACTGGTATTTTTTGCTGAGCTCTGTGGCAATCTCAACCTTTGCCTCTGTCTCAGGGACCAGCCACTGCTCGAGTGTGTTGTCAAAATCAAAAATTATAGTGTCAAACATGTTTTAAGCCGATTTGACGCATGTTTATAAATATTCTGGCTATTTAAATAATGACTATTGCAGAACAATAATCTTTTTAATGCTTGTTCTTGATATATTACAACAATTATTAATCTGAAGATGATTTGCTTTTTAAAGAGGTGAGAAAATGAAAAAGTTTCTGTTAGCTAGTATTTTTGCTGTTTTGCTGCTGTCGCTGTCTGTTTTTGCAGCAGTTGCTGCCAGGGCTCCAACCAGTTTCAAGATAGATGTTGTACTCAGGAACCCGGCAGACTGGACTGAAATAAAATGGTGGAATGACGTAACAAATGCAAGAGGAAATGTCTGGGGAGTCAAGTCTCAAGGCACAACTCTGGTGCAGGCAGTTATGAAGGGGGACAGCTTGCTGCCTTACACTCTTATCTATTACGGGGATGCAACCCACAATGATGTCTGGCCATATGCAACCTGTATTGCCAGTGGAAGAACAAATGCTGCGGGATGGCTGAGCATGTACGGAGAATTCAATTACCTGCCTTTCCTGACAGACACTGTCGCCCAGAAATTCTGGATTGTAAGATCAGAGGATGTTGACTGCAAAGCAGGAATAATCACCGGATGGCACCCGAATAAATATCTGTTCGAGAAGAAAACAGTGTAGGTTTCAAGATTAATTTTCAGATAGATAATTATGTCTATATCCGAAAACTTTAATCATGCATCATAAGAAAATTAAGGTTTTCTGGTATAGCGCATAATCTGACTGTAAAGTTGGAAGAAAAAAAGAGTTGGAGGAATGAGGAGCATGAAAAATAAAATAGTTATAGCTGCGTTTTTAGCTTTAGCACTGCTAGTGCCTGCAGTATTGGCTTACATAAGCCCGCTCAGCACTAAAGAGATAGCATTGTACGAGAAAAACCCCGCAGACTGGAGCATAATCGAAGGTGGCGCCCACGGAGTTGTGATAATGGAGACAGGCACAATGAGAACCCTTGTCTGGGGGTTGAATCCGGCCACAGAATACACACTGATATATTACGGCGATGCAACGCACAATGATGTCTGGCCATATGCAACCTGCATAAAGACATTCAGGACTTCACTGATGGGATATGCGAGAAGCTTGTCAGGCAAGTTCAGCTACAGCGGATTTTTGAGCGACCAAACACTGCAGAAATTCTGGGTTGTGAAGGCAAGCGATGTCAACTGCGCCACAGGAAGAATGACCGCCTGGCATCCGACAGAATATCTTTTTGAAAGCATGACAGTGTAGAATAAGACCGCGTAGTTAATTATCTTTTTTAATTTTTTTCTTTTTATAGGAAATTTCGACTTCGGGAGAAATTGCCGGGGGATGATGAATACCCCGACCTTCAGGTCGAAATTTGCTATTCCAAAAATTCGCCTTTAAGCGAGGCGCGTAAATACCCTGTGCCTTTAGGCCAGGGATAGCGC
>JAZDFJ010000132.1:0-3247 GCA_043807995.1 Candidatus Woesearchaeota archaeon | reverse complement strand
GCACAAGATATTTCTTTACATAAATTATCAATAAATTTATCATATTCTCTGTTAAATTTGTTGATTTCATCCGTACTAATTACTACACATAAATTTGCTCTAAACAATCCTATACTGCCTCTTTCTATAACTTTTGCATCTGAGCCCATATAAAATTGTTTCATACCGTTATAGGTTAGGGTTGTATAGTATAAAAATGTTTCGTGAGGTCTTTGTTGATGAGTGCCCCTTCCGTCGTCTAGCCTCTCAAAATTATTAGATTTAACACCTATCAGGCGTAGTTTTATTTCGTTTAATACGTTTGTTTGCTGTTTTCTGGAATCATGTCAGAAATGTATGCATTGTGATTGTTGTTTCTGATGAGCGCATTGTGTGCAACATTGGCTTATGCTTGTCTGATGTCAATAGCTCTTTCCAAAATAGAACATCGCCTCTGCAGGCTTTGAGCATGCAATGCATTTCATATTCTTTGCAGGCTTTTCCTTGAGCGGGCTGTTCAGAGCCTTTGCGCCTGTGTCTGCCTTTATCTGGTCCTCGCATTCGGGATTGTTGCAGTACGGTGCAAGCACAATCTTTTTGTCCTCTATTGCTTTCTTGAATTCCTTGTAATCCTCAGTCTTTGTGATGCTGCTCTCCATCATGCTCTTGGATTTATTGAAGAGATTTTTCTGTATGTCGTCGAGCAGCTCCTTTATTTTCTCTGCAGCCTTTTCCATCTTCACAGGAACCTTTTCTCCTGTATCCCTTCTCACAAGCACAATCTGCTTGTTTTCCAGGTCCCTTGGCCCCATCTCAATCCTGACAGGCACTCCCTTCAGCTCCCAGTCATTGAACTTGTAGCCCGGAGTCAGATTTCTTGTGTCAAGAATAACCCCTAGGCTGAAATCATGATATTCTTCCTCTGACAGTAATCTTTTCAGCTCCTCGCATTTTTCAAGCACTTCCTTCATTGTTTTCTCGAAAAGTATGGGCACAATCACGACGTGATTGACTGCAATCCTCGGCGGAATAACCAATCCTTTGTCGTCGCCATGGATTCCTATCATCACGCCCAGCTGCCTTGTTGTTATGGCCCATGTGTTCTGGAATGCGTATTCTGATTTCTCATTTTTGTCAAGGAACTTTATGTCATAGGCCTTTGCAAATATCTGGCCGTCATGGTGAAAGTCAGGACCCTGTATGGCTCTGCCGTTAGGCAGCACAAGCTCAAGAGAGATGGTGTATTCTGCTCCTGCAAAAGTCTCTTTCTTGCTTTTCCTGCCTGTGAAAAATGCTGTCGCCATATAGTTCTGGAGTGCATCCTCCCAGATTTTTATTATCTCATGCCCTTCCTGCTCTGCCTCCTCTTTTGTTGCAAAGGCAGTGTGCCCCTCAACCCACAAAAACTCTCTGCTTCTGAGAAGCGGCACAGGATGCTTGAACTCCCATCTCACCACATTATTCCACTGGGCAAGCCTTAATGGAAGGTCTCTCCAGGATTTTATCCATTTTGAGTATGAATCATACATTATTGTTTCAGAAGTCGGCCTTATGGCGAGCTTTTCGTCAAGCTTTTTGTCCCCTGCATGCGTCACCCACGCAACTTCAGGCGAGAATCCCTCTAGATGTGTTGCCTCTTTCATCAGAAGCCTCTCTGGTATGAACATCGGAAAATAGGAATTTTTTATGCCTAGATTTTTCAGCTTTTTGTCGACTATGCTGACAATTCTCTCCCAGATGAGGTAGAGTTCAGGCCTGTACACAATGCATCCCGAGACTGCGCTGTAATCAGCGAACTCGCTCTTGATAATGGCCTGCTGGTACCATTCTGAGAAATCATCAGCCTTTTTGACAGTAATGCCTATCTGCTCTTTTTCAGACTCTTTCTTAGAGGCTTTTTTGGCTGTCTCTTCTTTTTTATGCTCCTTTTCTTCAGGTTCCTTCTTTAGGATTGGTTTTTTGCCTGCCATGCCCCTTGTATTTTAAATGAGAGTTATAAAGTTTTTGGTGGTTTTTCCTTTATCCATTAAAAAGTGGTGCGTTTAAAATGTAGGTTAGCACCATTATCTTGAATGTCGTTCTTTTTCATGAAATCGGATATAACATCAGGATTCCTGCTCTGTTCTGCCTTAGAGAGTTGATTTCTAGTGGAATAATGCCAAAGTAAAAAATCCCGGAGAGTTGGTGATAGTGCCGATAGATTCTACATCTTTTTGAACACTCATGACTCGGACGCTCTTCAGAGGAATACATATCTAAGAGTTTCTCCTTCTGAATTGCCGTCGCAGCATGTTCCGAGGCTTTTATGCCTGGAGTTCAAACGATAGAATGCTTAGGGATAGAATAAAAACAAAAAACAAGAATCAAAGCTCTATCTTTTCAGCACAATAATCTTTTTTAATACATGTGCGCCTCTATTATTTTATGGGATATCCTTTTAACGGTTTGGTTGCACCTGCAGTCCTCTGGGATAATCCGGGGATTACAAGGGAAGAGTTTGTCCATTTATTGGATCAAACACACTCGTCTTCATACAGGGTGTATAAGCCTGAAACGCCTTGGGATTATTTTGACCCTGCATTTGACAATATTGAAAGAATATATCATAGCGGTCTTGAAGGTTTAGCAAGACTTTTAGGTTTGAGTTATACAAAAAGATTTTTGCAGTTTCACAGTTCATCTGTATCTCAGATTGATGAGCATGGGCTTGTTATATATCCCCCAAGAATGATAGCTTTGACAGAAGAGGAGCAGCAAAGCACGGGATTTATGTTTAGAGTTTTAATTCATAGAAAAAATAGTATTGGAAAGCCGGAGAGAATAAGAGATTGCTCATGGAGCAGATTATCATTAGGTGATATTTGGACTGAACCTCAGCTCGGAGATGAAAGTCTTGTAGCAAGAATTTTTGCTGAAACTCATATCCAGCCGGAAGATGGAGATTCCTCCTTGGAATGGGAATACGACATGGAGATTCTCCCGATCACTGCTGAATATGACACTGAACATTATAAGACAGAAGAAGATTTATGGGATGCACATCCTGATTTTCATCCTATTAATAAATTCAACTGGGATGAAAAGCATGGCCATTTTCGTATTAATCCATTTCGTGCAGAACATAATTTTTTATGGTCAATGAGAGAAAACCGCTATTATTTTGATGAAAGGACTTTTGATTTGATACCTGCAAGCATAAGAAGCAAAAACAGGCATTATGGTTATACTGACCTTGTTTTGACCAGAGAGGCATTAAGACATCGTGCTT
>JAZDFJ010000131.1:0-8762 GCA_043807995.1 Candidatus Woesearchaeota archaeon | reverse complement strand
GGGAAAAGGCTTTATCAGACGACAGAGCTGAACAAGCTTATGGACATGCTCAGGGAATCAAGGGAAGAAATTGAAAAAAAAGAAAAAATGATCTTGAACATTATGCCGACGCTGAATGCAATCAAGCCTCTTTTCGGCAAGAAATCCCAGGTGGCTATTCTCGAGGGTGTTGAAGGAATAAAAACAGTGTTTGAGCAGAAAATAAATGACGGCGTAACAAACTATGTTATCGGCGCGTATTCAGAGCCATACATTCTCGAATCTTACCTGCAGAATTGGCACCGCAGGCGCGCAAAGGCAAAAATAATTGATAAGTTGCTGTTCAAGCACAGCCATGAAAAAAGGGCCAGAGCCCTCAGCAAGATTCCATATACAGAATGCAGGTTTTTGCCAAAGCAGACCTATGCTTCGCCTGTTGCAATCAACATCTGGGGAAATAAAGTCGCGCTTGTCATTGGCCTGAAAGAAGAGCCGCTGGCGATATTTATCGAGAATGAGGCAATTGCCAATGATTTTCTAGAGTATTTCAATCTGCTGTGGAATATTTCAATACCTGTGTGAAAAAATGCCTGTTAAAAGAAGGGGATGGATTGTACTTTTTGTATTAATACTCTGGTTGTTTCACATTTGGTTAATTTTCTAAAGGAAAAGATTTTTTGGGCAGGAAGATTCGCTATTTTGAAATTTTCCAAAGTTGTAAGAAAAAATTTCTAAATTCTTCTGCTATTTGTTCACTTTTAATTTTTATTGCAGTCGGATTTTTTTCCCAAGTAATTGTAATAACATAATCACGAAAAATTGTCATTCCATGAGGAAAATCAAAATTGGTAAACCTCATTTTTGTTTTTTGAATTTCATAGGAAGAATAATTTTTTTGAAACATTTTTTTCTGATGTGAATTAGCAAGCAATCTGATGTCCAATTTTTTATCTATTCTTTTTTTAATGAAATTCTTATAAAACAAATTGATTGTTTTAACTTCATGTTCAGAAGTATGTGTAAAAGCAAGATAAGATTCTTTTGGTTTTGCATCTTGGATTATGTTTCTAAGAAGGTTCATGATTGCTTTCTGTCCTTCATATATTTCAACGGATTGTTTTTTCTTAGCAAATTTTTGTTTTTCTATAAGTTGAGGCAAAACTTCTGAAATACTATTTCTTTTTTCATCCAAAAATGTTAAAATTGAGTTTGGATCAGAAGATTGATAATGTCTTTTATTATCGATTTTAACATGAGAAACTAAACCTTTATCTTGTAATCTATTAAGAACTTCATATATTTTAGAGCTTGGAATTCGGGTTTTTTCCAAGATTGCTCCAATGGTGGTTGAGCCTAATCCAAGCAAAGCCAGATAAACATTAATTTCCCGTTTTGTTAGACCTATATCTTCAAATATTGAAATATCCATGTCAATAGATTGTTTCTTTATTATATAAAGTTTTTGTTTTTATACTCCCTTTTGGGGTAGAAAAGGTATATAAGTAAAGCTGTTATTACTTAGTTATAGGAAATTTCGACTTCGGAAGAAATTGCCAGGGTATCGAAACTATTGTTTTGGAATGTCAGGAATTTTCTATTCCTAACGGATGATGAATACCCTGTGCCTGCTCAAAAATTTTCAATTAGAGAAAGGAGATGAAAGAATGAACACACTAAATGAAAGATGTGAAGAAGCGAAAAACCTCTTTCCAAAAGCAAGGGAAATCGTACAATCTTCTCTGGGATATTATAATGAATCGACGGGTTTCAGAGGCCTAATAGATATTGGCAGTATTTGCATGAATGGAACGCCTTTTGTGGTTGTGTTGGCATATGATGAGTTTTGTGATCAGTATGGTAGGAGCCATGGTTTTAATTTAACTATTGGAACACCCACAAATGTGGTGTGTGAAGAAATTTGGAGATGTTTTTATATTAGAGGGCGGTTACTTGATGATGATTATGCAGGCTTTCCAGAGCTTAAAAAAAGATTTTATATACTTCGCCTTAGCCAAGAAAAGGATTCTTTATCGGTCTGTCTTGTTGATGAAGAAGGCCAGATAGGTAAGAGGTATAAATTAAAACAAGAATTAGTGTTAGATTAAAAGAAGCCTGATTAAAATAAGTCTATTCCAGATAGGACTGCGACAACTTCCTAGCAATAGGGATGAGCGGTCAGGGATGGTTAAAAGGTGATTTTTCTGTATTCACTTTTACTAAACTATTAGGGCGAATTCTCAATTGGGACAAGATGTGTTAAATTTTTTTACGAACTTGATAGAAAATTAGCAGAAATACTTTTCTAACCTTTCAATACCTTGCTTTAGATATTTAGTCTACTTTTCAGTATGGTTTACAAACGAAAATTTTACTCTGAATTTTTCCTCTGTTTTGTTATGGAATACCTAAGATTCACCAAGAAACTTTGACAGGTCTGTGTAAAATGCAGGATTGCCGGGATTCTGCTCCAGAAGCTGATTGAATTGCGAAAATCCGTCGACAGAAATCACCTCATAATGCCTGAACCTTTGGTAGAGTGCGCCAAACAGCTGGCGAAGTGATGCTGAATTCCTCCTCAGTAGCTGCCTGCTCTGCTCAGGAAGATGCATTTGCAGCGTGTCCAACAGGTCATCGAGATATTCAATGCAGTGAGGGTGGCCTCTTGTATCTTCCCAGGACACATTTCTTTCGTCTGAATAATAACGGGAGTCCAGATGGTGAAGTGAATTGTCCTCTGACACAATTTTAAGCTTTTCAACATTTTTCGGGCCTACCAATCTTTGCCCGCCCCTTTCAAATTGACCAATGCTGAAAGGATGGTCTTCCCACACCAGCGTATAATAATAACGCTCTCCGAGAAAATAGTCCATTATAAGAAATGGAATATACGCATCAACCAAACCCATGTCCATTCCTTTTAAGTCGCTCTCTATATGCTCTGCTATGTGGTGTTCTGCAAATTTCATGATATCCCCGCATGTAATGTCTTTTTCGAGGTTGTATTCTCTGATAATTCCCCTGTGCTTTGCATCCACTGGCCTGGAAATGTATTGCCCTGGTTTTCTTATCCAGATAATGTCGTCTGTGAATTCTGCAACTCTTCTCGGGCATCTTGAATCAGGGTAATAGAAGTCATGTCCTCTCTGACAGGTGAGATGGGTGCCATTGCATGCCATGCGATTTGTCAGCCTTTTTCTTTCAGCAGGCGGCATTCCAGCCAGACTCATGGAATTATCATGGATAAACCGCACAATATCGTGCTTGTCATCATGTTCTGCAAACCTGTAATCTGTCCTGAGCATAAAACATACGAGGTTTTTTCCGTGTATTGTCAGGTGAACAAGGTCATCAGGGTCCATTTCGCATATACAGTCTGAAACATCCAGATGGCTTGCAACTTCTCCGCGTTCATATTGTGCGCCCATGGAATCCAGCACATCACACACGTCTTGGCCGCAGAGATTCCTGTCCCTGAAATACTGCGGAAATCCGTTTCTTATCCTGTGCAGGAACCCGTCTTTTTTTGTCAGCACTACGCAGGCAACTCCTCCCGGAGCAAGTAGGTCGTGTATTGCCTGCACGCTTTGTTCAAGCCCGCCTGTATAATAAAGAACATGGCTTGCCAGGACAAAATTGAATTCTTCTGGCTGAGTGCATGCAAGGCTTTTGCCTCCATTATTATTGTAAAGCTGAAGCCTTCTGAAGTTGTGGCCCTGAAGCATGTAATTCATCAGAAATCTTGCAGTCATGCCAAAGTTCGGCTCGTCTATGACGAAATCTACATTGTTGTTCTTGAAAGCCCACATAAACGGAAGCGAAACCGCACCATCGCCTGGTCCTATGTCGAGAAACTTCAGATAATGCCCGTTTTTTCTTATTTCAGCTAGAGGAAGCCGCCTTCGCAACCCTGCTCCAAGCGCCTGAGTAATCCTGTGCTTTTGATTTGTGTGAGTCTCAAATGTTTCAAAAAAAGCCCTCTGAGCATTATAGAATGTTGCAGAAGAGGTCTGCAGTGCTCCCATCCGTCTTGTGCATTCTTTCTCCCTTGAAACATAATTAATCTGCGCTTCAGGCACCATATGCATTGCTTTCTGTAGGAGGAGCATTATTATCTCTACTCCAAGATTAGTTCCTGTGCCCTGCCTTGAGTCTTTTCCTGTTAATCTATCATCCAAGTCCCTGAACAGGACAGGCTCTTTATCTTTTTCCGCAGGCCCTTCTTCCATTTGGGCAATGAACCTGCCGGGAATTTTAAATCTTCTCTTTTTTTCTACTATATAATAGTTAATTAACTTTATATTGCGTATTCGAAGAGATAACAAAAGAGTTAAATATAAAAGATTCAGATATTGCAGTATGTTTTATAAATAAGCAAGATACAGAACAAAAGAAAAAGAGGCAAAATACTGTCATGTTATCTTCAAGCCAGCTTCTTGTGAAGCACGGATTTGTAAAGCCTGAACATAAAGAAGAGGCCAGCTCGAGGGATATAAGGAATGTCAGCGAAAAAGAGGCTGACACTTATGCAGAGCAGGAGCTTGGCGAAGAGGTGAACGACCAGTTTGTAGCAACAGGCTATCCCTCGCCTTTCAAAAGATACAGGCTTACTCTCGAGACATTCCAGAACCCTATCGAGGAGATGTATTTCTGGACTCTTGATTTTATGAGAAAAGACTGCAAAATCCATGATATAAGAAAAATAACAGATGTTTTCTCGGCGTCAGTGCAGAGCTCTATATGGGGCTCGAGCAGCCAAAGGCTTTCAATACAGCAGGAAAAGGCCTCTCAATATCTTGTCGCAATAGGCCAGCTCATGAAAACACTTTTTCAGATAGTCAGGGATATCAGGGTTACAGACGAGCGCCTTGAAATATACAGGGGAATAGTGGACTCAAAAACCAAAGATATAACCCTGAAGGGACTGTACACAGACCTTGTCGAGGGCGGGTCAAAAAACCCTGCCTCTGTTTTTGGGCTTTCGCAGCAGGTCGGATTCTCAATCCTTCCAGACCTTTTCTTCAATACATTCAGGGACAAAGAGGGCACAATATACGACGGAGAAAAAAGAGTGACTGCAATGGTTGACGCCCTTGACTTTAACAGCTCTGTGAAAAACCTTTTGAAAAGAAAGCTTTACGCCTATGTCAACTGGAAGGCGAAAACAGAGAAAGAACTCGAATCAAGGAGAAAATTCACAGTAAGGCATCTCAGGCAGCACTGGAACACTATAAAGATGTACATGGCCTGGGTAAAGCCCTACCTGAAAAACATTAACAGGCTTTCAATGATGGAAAAGCACCATGACAGCCCTGATCTTATCAGCGCGTTTGAGGGCTCTATGCTTGAGATAGAGCTTATGGGAGTAAAGCCCAAGAAAGGCGATTTCCACCCTGTTGTCATAGCCACTTATGATCTGAGGACAAGGCCGACAATGAGCTTTTCAACTGAGTATCAGAGAGGGCCTATTCATCTCGGAAAAACAACAATGACTTTCAGGTCTTATGCCTGGACAGAAGAGCAGGTCAAGAAATACTCTGAAATGAGAAAATTCGAGGATATCGAACTTCTGGGAGTTGTGGACGGCACTGTGCAGGCTGCAATGGACTCGCTTGGCGACGAGCTTGAGAAATACCTGAAAGAGGCTGAGGAAGAGATAGCGCCGAAAAAAGTCGAGGAGAAAAAAGAGGAAAAGAAAGCTGCAAAGAAAAAGATGACTTGGGAAGACAGCATGGCAGGACCTTTCATTGATGTGTTCAGGGGGTTCTGGGAATTGTTTAATCTTGTGATTCCAATATCAGGCGGAGGCAAGAAAGCAAAATTGCCTGTGTTCAGCAAGGACGACAAGAAAGCAGCGGCAGAGGAGGCAGACAAGGCTGCCTGGGCAGTCTACAACATCTACAAGAAGACGCACGGATTGATTGCGTGGTGAAATCTTTAGGTATTATCCTTTATAGTATTTCTTGATTAGAGAGCGAACAATCAGTATAATAATCCCGTTTGGAATTATTCCCAGGATTAAAAATGGAAGCTCCATAGAAGGGCAGTTCCCGATTGTTGTGCAAAAAGGTCTAAAGAAACTTCCGATAGTAAACGCAATCAATTCAAGCATTACAAACAATGAAATCAGGAACCATTTGGATTTTATGAAACTCTTCATGCAGCTATTTCGTGTTATGAATTATTTAAATATTCCTATAATCCTTTCAGCTACTGATATTTCTTTCTCCAAAAAAGCATAATCATTAAAAACTCAGAGTTCTCTAGTATTGAAATGGTCAAGACAAGGGTTGATATCGAGGACATGTCTCCAGAGGAGAGAATAAAGTGGCTTCAGGGAATGGAGGCTGAGAGAAAAAAGAAGCTCAGAGAGCTTGCAGAGCAGGAGGCCAGGATAAAAGAGGATCTGAAAAACCTTTCTGAAGAGGAGAGCAAAAGGAAAAAAGAGCTTACAGAGGCAGAGCAGCTGATAACTGCATCTCTTGACGAGATTGCTTTCAAAGAGGTCACAAAACAGATTGAAGACCGCGGGCGCGAACTCAGAAGGATAAAAGAAGAGCAGGAAAAGGAGAAGAAGGAGCAGGAAAAGGAGAAAAAGGATAAGGAAGAGTCTGAAAAAAAAGAAAAAGAGCTTGAAAAAAGAAGCATAGAGCAAAGCCTTGAGTCAAGGCTCGGCGGGGCTTCAGGAAGAAAAGGCTCTGACTTCAAGAATCCTTATGCGCCTGCAACAGAGCAGAGAGGAGAGCTTGCCGAGGTATACAAAATAACTGACCATAATGTGTACAACAATGTCATGGGATTGCTTAGAAGAAGAGACGACGGCACTATTTCAGATGAGGAAATGGCCAGGCTGGATGGCTACAAGCAGTGGGTGAACAACTTTGACGAGAAAAAGCTTGATTCAAAACTTGATGTCTATAATCATGTTGCAAAGATGAAAAATGCGCTTGGCCTTGAGGAAGAAAATGAGGCACACGAGGTTTATAGGAATTCGAGATAGGCGGTAACAGCTACTTTTCAATTATCCGGCTCTGTCCGAAATCTTTCGTAGCACGCTCGTCTCGCTTTTGTAACCATTTGTTACCCGAGTTATTCGTATTCAATTAATTACTCCGAAAACTCGCTAGGTGCTACTTTTCGGACAGAGCCCAATTATCCAGAAGATTAATAAATAGATGAATCAAATATAATCAACAACAGGTGTCTGGTGCAAAAATGGTAATATTCAATGATTTTTACGGCGCAATGGACAGGATTTACGCGAGTGAATCCCGCGCAAGGACTGTTCCTCCAGAGCAGCAGCTGAAAGTAATGCCTGGCCAGTCTGTGCAGGCAGGCAGAGGGCAGGGCTCTTTCATAGACAAGCTCAATTCTATTGTGAAAAAAGGCGCCAATACAGTTGAGTTTGCGCTGTCAGGCCAGGAGGCAGAGCCTTTCGGAGCTGCGGCTGAATCCTATGGAAAAGAGCTAAGGCAGACTTTAAAAGACATACAAAAAGCAACTGGAGTAAAAGTCAACAGCATTCACGCTCCTGCAGACGCTATCGGGAATGTATCCGGATTTTCAAAGGATGGCTTTGCAGAGCAGGAAAGGGAGCGAAGCATCACAGAGGTGAAAAAGGCGATTGACTTTGCTGCTGACGTTACTATGGGAGGAACCTCTGTTGTCGTGCACACAGGCGAATATCCCAGGACAATTAATTTCGACGGATTCAAAGGAGCCGGCGATGATATTCTTTATTTTGCAAACCAGAGAACAGGCAAAGTCACAGGCATTTCAAAAGAGCAGAAATTCCAGGTGCCTAAACTGGACGAGAAAAAACCTTACATTGAGATTGACAACTACAAGATCCCGCAGTACCAGAAAGACAAGGAGGGGATGATTGTTGTTGAAAACCTTTCATACAGCGACATGGTCAGCAGGGCAAAGGAAGAGATGAAAAAATTGGGCGACCCAAAAGCAGACAAATACACTCCAGAGGAGGCCCTTATAAAATCACTTTACGCCCAGCAATTGCAGCAGGCAAAAGGAGATGCGATGAGGTTTTCTGCACAGGCTGAACAATACAAAGCTGAGCTGGATAATATTCCGGTGCAGATTGAAGAAGTGAACAATGATCCTAGAATCCCTAAAGAACAAAAACCTCTTGTTATCGCCCGGATTAATGCTGAAAAACACAGAATTGCCCAACACCTTCATGGAGTAAATGAAACAGCAAGCTCGCAGATGCAGAAGGCAAGGCAGCTCGAGGAGGAGATGAACAATCTCAAGCCTATAAAAACTGTTGCAGAGCAGAAGACAAGCAAATCATTCTCTGAGCTTGGCATCTATGCGATGAGAAAAACTGAGGAAAAAGGGCTGAAAAAGCCTATATTTGTCGCGCCTGAAAACCTTATACCTGACTTTGGCTACGGCGCCCATCCGAGGGAGCTGGCAGAGCTTGTTGTCAATGCAAGAAAGCAGATGGCAAAAGATCTTGTGAATATGGGCTATACAGAGGAGAAGGCCATGCAGAAGGCAAGAGAGCACATCAAGGCGACAATGGACACCCAGCATCTTGGCATGTGGAGGCGTCATTTCGAGCCAAAGGAAAATGAGAATCCTGAGGATACTGACAAGAGATTCAAGAAATGGTATCTTGAGCAGGTCAAGGAGCTGCAGAATTCAGAGAAAAAATACGGCGCATATGGAAAAGATATTATTGGCAATATTCACGCTGTCGACGGATGGGGCTATGGCCACACGCATCTGCCTCTGGGCGAGGGAGCCAATCCGATAAAGGACGC
>JAZDFJ010000130.1:0-13105 GCA_043807995.1 Candidatus Woesearchaeota archaeon | reverse complement strand
TTCTTTTTTATGCCTGCCAGGTCAATCTTGTATGTGGTGTTCTCTTTCACAGCTAAGCCGTGTGCGCATAATTTTTCAATCTCGAGATTGAGCTGCAAAAGGCTTATGGGGCTGATTTTTACTCTGGATTTTGATTTAAAGCCGTCTTTTCCAAAATTTGCCTTGTCCTTCCAAAAGCTTGGCTTTTTCGCGTCTCCTCTTTTTCCAGAGCCGGCATTTCCTCTTCCCCCACGATGGCCTGCGCCTCTGTGCTTCTTTTTAGCGCCCCAGCCATGGCTGTTTGAGGCTCTCATTCTTGAACTTTTTTTTCTTCTGTTGAACATGTTTATCCACTCTAAAGCATTTTTTTGATCAATAAGCTTATTTTTTCCTTTCTGTCCCCAAGTGCTCCGCCAGCTAAGAAGTTGAGCTTTATCCCTTTTCTTCCAAATCCTCCCCGTGCAGGGTTCAGGTGGAAAACATAGCCTTCTTTTTTCTTGCTGAAATTCTTTCTCTTTGACATAATCTCTGAGATAAATTCGTCAGAGACTGTTCCGAAAGTTGCAACATCCTTGATTACATGGAGCATTCCTTTTAGTGTCTTGGAATTTGAAACAATGACTAGGCTGTTTTTTCTCCTCAGGTTGAGCTGCAATAGCGTTCTTTTCACTTTGTCTGTCAATCCTATGATATTCCCTCTCACAAGCACTATCGCAACCTTGTCTGCTTCGCCGGAATTACTCATTTTGCTTTTCCTCGCCGATTATCGCCTCTACAGGCATGTTTTTGAATTTGTCGAATTTATTTATCTTCATGGAAGACAGCTGTTTCAGCGCTTTTTCACAGGCAAGTATCATGTTTATCTTGTTTCTTGTCTGCCCTCTTGACTTTGACCATACATCCTTGATGCCAGCAAGTTCAAGCAGCTTGGCGCATTCCTTTTCAACAATAAGCCCTTTTCCTTTTGGTGCAGGCATAAGCTTTATTGTTACTGAACTGCACTTGCCTTCAACTGCAAAAGGTATTGAGTGCGGTTCGCTGATTTCAGATTCCCAGCTGCCGCTTCCGCGTTCTATCTTGAAAATGTTCATTTTTGCATTTCTTATTGCTTTTTCCCTTGCAGGCACTGTTTCTTTGGATTTTCCAAAGCCTATTCCAACATGGCCATTTCTGTCGCCTGCAATTGCGAGTGTTGAAAACTTCGGCTTATTGCCCTCTTTTGTTTTTTTCTGGGTCTGCCTGAATATCCTTCGCTGGCCTCCGCCGAACTTTCCTTTTGACTGTCCGATCAGGAGCAATTCAGTTTCAAGCTGTAATAGGTGGTCAACAATTTCCGGTTCAAGGATTTTTAATCCCTTGTTGAGTATCTCATCAATATTCGCAATCTCGCCGCTAAAAACCTTTTTCCCAAGATCTGTTTTCGGGGTCCATGGTCCGCGCTCCTGCTCTGTGTCTCTTTTCCTTTTTTGCTCTGCAACAGGAATGCCCTCGACCGCTTTTTGTATTGCCTCTACTTCCTGCTCTTCTACGGGATTTTTTTGCACATCTTCGGCTACTGGTTCTTCTTTTTCTTTGTTTTGTTTCATCGTTCTTTCCTGATATTCTGATTATCCGCGTCTATTTCAAATTGGTTATCTTGTCCTTTGTGTTCTTGAATGCTGACTCGATATCCTGGACTTTTAATCCGCCTGTCTTGTAGGCTGAAAACCTTTCAGGCTTTAAAGCATAATGTTCCTTAATGTGTTTGCCGCTTATTCTTTCTCCATTAGGAAACACTTCATCTGATGCATTGACTTTCAGTCCGGCGTCCTTTGCGCCTTTTACTATGGCAAATAATCTGGAGCCTTTTGCATTTGTCAGCAGTCCGAGATCAACAACAACCTCTTTTTGCTTGATTTTCGGAGCTGCTTTTTTTCCAAGCAGCAATCCTGTGAGATAAGCAGCTGGTATGCTGTTTTTTGAAAGTTTCCAGTCAAGCTTATCCAGTGATTTTGATGTCAGTCCAGCAATTATCCTGTCTCCGTCAGGAGAATATTCTGCTATCTGTGCTATAAGGTACTTGTTTGTTTTTCTGATTATCAATCTTAATGATTTGCTCTTCAGGAGTTTCAGCCTTTTCTTGTAGTCGGTTTTTCCCTCCCGCTTTCTCCTGTATGCAATAATTGCTTTTTTGTGATCTGCCATTTTGTTGTTCTCTTTTCATGAATTTTTTTTTGATTTATTCTATTTATCTTATCTTTTTTAGCCCTTATTTTGCTTTTTTATTTTTTGCAAGCTCGTGTTCTTCAATGAATATCTTGATGTGCCTTTTATTTCTGAAAAAGCCGCCTTTTGCCTTGTTATACAGCTCATGATAATCCTTTGTGTTGACTATGTTCTTTTCCTTGAGCTCTTTGAGGAAATTTCTCTGGGATCTGATTTTGAGTATCCAAAGCTTTTTTCTCGGGAAGTTCGCATTTTTTGTCCCTTTCTTTTTTCCTCTGCCTCTTCTCAGGCCTTTTTTCTTTTGCTCTGCCCTTTTGTTGGCTCTTGCTTTTGAAACGCCTTTTTTCTGGTTCTTTACAATAGAGCCTTCTCTTACAAGGCTTCTTATATCTCTCTTTGTTGTGGCTTCTTTTATGTCGTCTGAAAATTCCGGATTAAGCTTTGCTCTTTTTGGCGAGCATTTAAGTACTTTTCCTGCCATCCGTTTTTGAACATTTAAATCCATGATACATCACATTCCTGCATTCTTTTGCGGGTTTTTTCTGATACGCGTTATGTTGTTATCAGAATCCTCCGTCTTTTCTTGTCAATAGCTTGTCTTTTTCTCCTTTTTCTGTTTTTTTCTTTTCTTCATCTGATAATTCAGCTTCGACTTTTTGTTCTATAGTCTTTTCTTTTGTTTTTTCCTTTTCTTTCTTGTCTATTTCTGTTTTTTTCTTTTTTCTCTCGTCAAGCTCTTTTTTTATTGATTCGATCTTTTGATCGGCTTTGAGATTCACAATCCTGATTTCGAGCTTTTTAATTTCTTCAAGCAGCGCGAGCTTTTTTCTGCCGCCCAGCCTTGAAGAAAGCACTGCAGCCTCGGTTTTTTTGTCAAGTGCCCTAATCTCGTTTAGTGTTGAGACAAAAACAGGGATAAAACCATCTCTTGTAAGACCTTTAACCTCTCTGGGGCTTCCAAAGCCGATTTCCACTCTTCGCACATATCCTTTTTTGCAGAGCCTGACCTTGTTTTGCCATCCGCGAGGCTTTCTCCAGACTTTGGCAAGCTTTTTCTTTTTATGTCCATCCTGCCTGATAAAATCAGGTTTTTTCTGCTTCAGCTTGTTTCTTACTTCTAAGAGTTTGATGTTTGTCATTTTTTATCAGCCGTTAATCTAGGCTTTCTCCGTCTTTCGATGTTATATAGATTCCATCCTGGAATACCAGATTGTAAAACGCAGCTCTTCGGGTCATTTTTTCAAGCTTTGCTGCAAAGTTTCCGACAGCTTCCTTGTCAATCCCTTCCAGGGTTATTATCTCGCTTTCAACCTTTGCCTTTACTCCCTGAGTAATCTTCAGGGTTCTTGGCTTTGAGCCTCCGACAAAGTTTTTTAATTCAAAAATTTCTCCCTTGACAGACGCGCTCATTGGAAAATGGCTTGAGCATATCTTTAACTTGTAAACATGAGCCTCAGTAACTCCCTTGAACCAGTTTTTGACAAGAGCCTTGTATGTGAAAATTATTTTTACATCTGTTTTCGTGTTTTTTTTAGAGGCAAATACTACAGTGCTGCCTTCAGCGCGGATATCCAGGCCGGTATTTTTGATGGCTTTTCTTAGCTCTCCCTTTGGCCCCTTGATTATCAAAAACATGCCCTCTTTTGACACGCTTACCCCGCTGGGTATTTCCACTTGTTCTGTAATGCCTTCTTTTGTCATTTTGTGTTTCTTCCCTGATTTTTCTAGTAGCAGTAGCTTATCAGCCTACCGCCAATCTTTTTTTCTTTTGCCTGTGTGTGCACGAGCAGTCCTTGAGATGTGCTCACTATGATTATGCCGAAATTTTTTGCAGGAAGATATCTTTTCTCGAATTTTATGAATTCTTCCTCGGCTATCTGGAATCTTGGCTTTATGACCCCTGTTTTGTTTATTTTTCCCAAAAGGTTTATCTTCAGATAGCCGCCTTTGTTGTCTTTGATTTCCTCAACTTCTCCTATGTATCCGTGCTCTCTCATTATGGCAAGCGTGCTTCTTATGAATTTGGAGTTGTTTCTGGTTATAACCTCTTTTTTTCCCAAAAGCTCATAGTTTTGGATGTGTGATAACACGTTTGCGAGTGGATCGTTTAAACTCATCTTAGTATACCTCAGCTGTATTTTTTGAAATTAAGTTTGAGGGCTGTTTCCCTGAAGCAGTGCCTGCACAATTCAAGGCCGTATTTGCTTATGTGGCCTCCTGTTCTTCCGCATCTTTTGCACTTCTTTGTTTTTGCGCCCATCTTTCTCTCTTTGCCGACATTATTCTTCAGATATTTCTGATAGGATGCTTTTTTATGCCCGATTTGCTTCAATACTTTGGAGCATTCTGATGTTGTCATTCTTCATCCTCCTCTTCTTTTCCTATCAATTTGACATTGTACTCTTTGGCGAAATATTCGATAGAGTCCTGTTTTGAAATATGATGCGATGGCGGGATTTTTGCTTTCTTCAGCTTTCTGCTCTTTATCCTGAATCCGGGCCTGACAAGAGTTATGGATGTCATCAGTCCCATTATGCCTATTTCAGGGTCATATTTTACATCCGGAATGTTGATGTATTCCTGAATACCGAACGAGATATTTCCGTAATTGTCAAAATTGCTCTCCTGGAGCTGGTTGTCTTTTGCATCCAGCAGTCTTTTCAGCAGGTTCTTGGCCTCTTCGCCCCTGATAGTTATCTTGCAGCCTATTGGCAGCCCAGGTCTCAGGCCCCAGCTCGCTATTCTCTTGTTTGTGATTGTCTTCACAGGGTCAATGCCTGTTATGCTTTTCAGGAGCTTGACTCCTTTGCTGAGCACATTCGGGTCTTTTCCAGCCCCGATATTCAGGGTGACTTTTCCAATCCCGATTTTTCTCATCACGTTTGTGTCATCCATATTAACCACGTCATATAATCATAAGTTTTATTTTTCAAATATCCAATTCCGGTTCAGGATTTCCGATTACAAATGCGTATTCCAGTTTTGTTTCCGCCTCGTTTGCATCCTTTTTGTATTCTGTAAAGATGATCTTTTTCCCTGAAATTTCCTTGACAGTCCCGATTGCTCCAGCATGTTTTCCCTTGACAAGCAGGATTGTCGAGCCTTTTTCAAGCTTGAGATGCTTCTTTACTGCGAGCTTTGGAATCTCCACAAGCAATACATCGTTTGTTTTATAGCTGTTTGTCTTCTCTGACTTGTCAATGAGCATGTTTGTTCCGTCTCTGAAATTAAACTGAAGCTTTCCTTTTTTTAGCAGAGTCTTGTCTACGATTTTCAGCAGCTTAAGGTTCGCTTCTTTATTGTCAATCTGCTTTGCATAGAGTTTTGCAGATGTATTGATAAGTATCCTGAAATGTTTGCCCTCTTTGGGAATGCTCACCACACTCATGAACCCGGCGGGATATTTGTAGTCTTTTCTTATTCTGCCGTCAACAAATATCAGGCCTTCTGTGAGCGCTTTTTTCACATCCTTTGTGATTCTTGCAACGCAGAGCATTTCTTTGAGCAGTGTGTTTAAAGGAATGCTCTCTTCATGCAGACATCCAGGGTTGGGTCTTGTGATAAATTCAGAGCTCTTCCTTAAGACATCCCATGTTCTGGGGGAGTTTATGCGTTTTAAGTGATTCTTGGCCATTTTTATTCAACCTTTTTGCTTTTGCTTTGAGTTTGCGCAGGCTTTGTCTTTATCCTTTTCTTGTCTTCTGTGTTTAATTCTGTGATCATGAGATTCGATGGTGCAAGCGGATAGTAGGCTTTTGATCCATCCCTTTTTGCAGACTCTATTTTTGATACAAAAATTTTTGTCTTGCTGATGTTCACTTTGTCAATCTTGCCTTCCCTGCCTTTGAACTGTCCCCTTAATATCTTGACTTTGTCCCCTTTTCTTGCCTGTATCGCCCTTATGCCGTGCTTTTTCCGCAAGTCTGCATTCAGGTGCACTGAAACAAATTTTGATTTTATGTGTAGGGGAGCATGATGCCTGTATTTTCTCTGTTTTCTCGGCTGAGTGCTTGATTTCCAGTGAGCGCTGAATTTTTTTTTCATTTTGATCCTCGTTATAATGATGTTTTATTCTACAGTATTATGCTTGCTATTTTTGCAATGCCCGGCCATTTTGAGCAGGCCTCTTTGGCAACAGGCCCTTTGAAGATAGTGCCTTTCGGGTTTCCTTTTTCGTCTTTCAAGATAACAACCGCGTTGTCTTCGAATTTAACTCTTGTGCCGTCGGGCCTTCTGAATTCCTTTCTCTGCCTGACAATAATCGCGAGCACGACCTGCTTTCTCATGTCAGGCCTTCCCTTCTTGACTGCTACCTTGATAAGATCGCCGATTCCTGCCTGCGGAACTCGCCCTTTGACAGGCTTATAATCTATTACTGATATAATCTTCAGCATTTTTGCCCCCGAGTTGTCGCAGCTCGGGACAAATGAGCCTATTTGCAGCCCTTTGCAAACCTTTGCTTTTATCGCCTGCATTTTATTTCAATACCTCTACTATGACAAAATTTTTTGTCTTTGATATCGGCCTGGTTTCTGCTATCTTGACAAACTGGCCGGATTTTGCATTGATGCAAGGAGGATTATGAGCGTGTGCTTTTGATTTCTTTTTTTCAAGATGTCCGTACTTTGGAACCTTGATTGTCCTTTGCCATTCAACAGTCACGGTCTTTGAGGCCTTGTCGCTGACAACAACGCCGGTGAATGTTCTTCCGCGGACTCCTATGCTGCCGTGAAAAGGGCAGTTCCTGTCATCGCAGGTGTTTTTTGGTTGTTCTACGTTTATTCCGATTGTTTTTTTCATTTTTATTCCTTTGATCATCCTGTTGTTCAGTTGCACAATGCTCCTTTTCTTTCAAAAGGTTTTTTTATCAATTCAGCATTATCCGCTGTTGTTCCGTTAACCTTGAGTTTTTGTATGCTGTTCTTGAGGAGTTTTACAATCTTTTCTTTTTTTATCATTTCAAGCGTGTTTTTTGTTTCCCACAAAACAATCCCTTTTAATCCGCGGATTGTTTTATTCTTTGACTCCTCTATCTCTATTTCGCTGCCGATGAAGTCTTTTGTTTTTAAGCTGTTTTTGTGTGCATCTGCCTGGTTTATGCAACTTTGATTGTTTCTGGCGCAAAGCCGAGCAGTATCAGGGATTGTTTCACATTTTTCAGGTGGTCTCCCTGAAGCTCTATAATCCCGTCCTTGCTTGTTCCTCCGCATGCGAATTTCTCCTTCAGCTTTTTCGCGACTTCTTTCACGTCTATCTCGCTCTGGTTAAACCCTTCAATCACTGTGTATTTTTTGCCGAATTTTTTCTTTATGAGTTTTGCGGTTATGCTTTGGTTTTCCTTTGCAATTGTTTCGCAAACGCAAAGCTCCTTAGGCAGTCCGCATATTGTGCATATATCACTCATTTTTCGTTTTGTTTCCTAGTTTTTTATTTTTTTATATGTCAATAGCCTGGCTATTGTTCGTTTAAGCTTTTTTATTTGATAGGGATTTTTTATGGCAGTGCCTGTTGAAACCTGCGAATTCAGTTTCATTAGCTCGAGTTTTATCTGCTGGGTCTTTTCAGCAGCTTCTGCTTCTGATAGTTTTTTCAGTTCTTTTTCTTTCATCTTATTGCCCGCCTGTTTCCTCTTTCTGCTCTGGAGATGCCTGTTTTGCCTTTTTCTTTACTGTTTTTTTTCTAGGCTCTGCCTTTCTTTTCTTGAGCTCTTTTTTTTCTGCGGTTTTCTTGTCATCACCGGCTTTTTCTGCGGTTATCTCTTCAACAAAGGTTTCCTCTTTCTTGAACTCGATATTGTCAGGAAGCCTGGTTGTGGCTGGCATTATCCTCACCTGAATTCCGACAACTCCTGTCTTGAGTTTTGCAACAGCATATGCTGTGTCGACTCCGGTGATTGCGACGTCTCCGCATTTTTTCAGATAGCCATTGTAAAATCTCCATGTTTTCGCCCTTGCGCTGGGTATTCTGCCGGAGAGCAGTATCTCAATGCCGAGTGCGCCTGCCCTCATGACATCAGTCATGTATTTGTGGCCTATTGCTTTGAATCTCTGGCTGCCGTAATGCTCCAGTGTTGATGCAATCATTTCTGCAACTATCTGCGCGACAGAGTTTACATCTTTAATCTCTTCAATCTCGATTTGCGGGTTCTGGAGTGAAAACTTTTTCTTCAAAAGGGCAGTTAGCTTTGTTATGTTTGAGCCTGATCTGCCGACAACCAGCCCCGGCCTTGAGGTGCTGACTATAATCTTTTCGCCGAGCGGGGTATTTTGAAGCCTCACATCGCTCAGGCCAATCTTTCCCAATTCGCTTGATATGAACTCTTTTATTTCATATTGTTTCTTGTTTTGGGCAATGAATTTTCTTTCTATCAAATTTCCACCTTTGTATTGCGTTTTGTGTCAGCTTAATATATGCATTAGCTTTGATTGTCTTTTTGATTGTTTTTCGGTTTATTATTATTTTCCTTCTTTGTTTTGCTAGGTTCTTTGGCTTTCTGATTTTTTGTTTCTGCAGCTGGCTGAGCAGGCAGTCTTGATGCTGAGAGTTCTTTTACAGCAATCTCAACATGAGCCCTTTTCATTTTCATTCCATGGCGCCTTCCGTATTTTGCAGGCCTTGACGCTATTTTTGCTGAAAAATGCACTATCTTGAGCTCGTCGCCCATTCCTTTTTGCTTTGCATTTGCTTCAGCTGCTTTTACGAGCTTGAGTATTTGCGTTGCAGCGTTGACAGGATATTTTCCCGGGCCCATGCCTGGCTTATGCCCTGCTCCCCCAGTGTATCTCCTGAACGGCATTGCAGCTTTCATGTCTATAATCCTTTCAAGGTATCTTTTTGTGAATTCAGTACTTTTATACCTGAACAGATTGCATATTTCCTCAGCTTTTTTAGGGGATATGCTCGCATCCTTTATTGCTGCCTCTGCAGTCATTGCTTCTGTTTCCGAAGTTTTGTTTTGTGCTGTTTTCATGTTTCAGTTTTATCTTTTGTTTATTTCATTGACATGCTTGAGCTTGATTTTGTGGCTCCAATGCCTGGAGCACTGTGATTGACCTTTCTCCTTGTCATTGCAAGCTCGCCGAGAAAGCATCCGAGCATGTCCTCCTGTATAATCACCGGGACAAATTCCTTGCCATTGTGGATCTTTATTGTCTTGCCGACCATTCCGGGGACAACGATTGCGTCTCTCAAATGGGTTTTTGCTTCATTTTTTTCTTTTACTTTTTTAAGTATTTTTTTGTGAATCTCTGAGTTTCTTTTTATGCTTCTTCTCTGCCTTGAAGGGATCAGCTCTGCAAACTCTTCGAGAGACAATTCTTTCAGCTCCTCGATTGTTTTTCCATGAAAGTGAAATATTTTCTTTACCATTTTGTTCTTTCCTCTTCAGTCTTTTCAGGGATTTACTTTTTTCTTCCTGTTCTTCTCGGCCTTATCTTTCCGACCTTTCTTCCAGGAGGAGCGTTTTTAGGGGCGATAGTTGGCTTTCCCTTCTTTGAGGTTCTTGAACCTCCGAATGGATGGTCAACTGCGTTTCTTGAAACCCCTGAAACTATTGGCCAGTATTTGTTTCTGGCTTTCATCTTGTAATACTTGTTACCGGCCTTTACAAACGGCTTTTCCTTTCGCTCTCCGCCGGCAACAATCCCTATGATTGCATAGCATGATGGGTTGAATGTCTTTGATTTTTTAGATGGCATCAGCACAATAACGCCTTCCGGTGTCCTGTTCACAATTCTTCCTGCGCCGCCAGAGGTTCTTATGTATTTCCCTCCGTCGCCACGGCAGGCTTCGATGTTGTAAACCAATGTTCCCTCAGGGATGTTTCCCAACGGCAGGGAGTTTCCTAAAGCAATCGGCGCATCAGCACCAACTATGTATTCATTGCCGACTTTCATGCCCTCTGCAGCGATTATGTGCCCTTTGGAGTTATCGTTATACATTATCTCTGCAAGAGGAGCGCTGTGTCCCCGGCAGATTATCATGTCGAGTATTCTGTATCCTGATTTCTGCAGGAGTTTTGCGTCTGCCACGTATTTAAAGCTCGGCGCTGTATATGCCGGGCTTCCTTTTCCGCGTTTTTGCTGTGTAAGGCTTTTTCCCATTTTGCATCGATTTGTTGATATTTTTCTTATTGATTGTTATTTAATTGTTATTTAGCAATGATTCACATCAGCCCCAGCTTTGTCGCGATATCAATCGCTTCCACGCCGGGTGCAAACTTGACATATGCCTTCTTTTTTCCATCTTTATCAATGGATGTGTTGACGCTGCTGACTTTTGCCTTGAATATTTCCTCGATTTCTTTTTTGATTTCAGGCTTTCTTGCTATCCTGTCAACTATGAATATCATTGTGTTTTCAGACTCTAAAAGCTTGATTGATTTTTCTGTTGATATTGGATGTTTTACAATGATGCTCATTTAGTTCACCCTTGCATTCGGCGCTTTTTGAGGCTTTTTATTATTTTTCTCGGCTTTTTCAATAGTCAAGGGTTTTTTTGCCCTTGCTTTTTTTCCGATTTTCTTTGTTTTTATTTTTGTGAACAGCATTTCTTTTTTGATGTGCTCTATTGCATCCTCTGTTATCAGCGTGACTCTGCCTACTGTGCATCCCGGAGCAAGGTCTTCTGCAGAGATGTTATTCACAGGCAAGACATCAATCCCGATAAGGTTTTTTGCTGATCTCATCAGGGAGCATTGCTTGGACACAATGAAAAGTATTGATTTGCCTGTTTTTCTTTTTCTTCCCCTGATTTTTGCCTTGCCTATTGAGACTTTTTTAGTTAGTGTTCTTGAAAGCTCATCCTTGAATCCGATGGCCTCAAGAACCTTTTTCAGCTCTTTTGTTTTTTCAAGATTCTCAAATGAATTGTCGAGTATGAATGGATATTTTTCCGGGATAATATGCCCTCTTTTTTCTACAAGCGTTTTATTGAGCACTGCTGAAAGAGCGCTTCTTATTGCCTTCAACCTTTCCAGGTCATTCATCTTGTCATTCCATATCTTCCATGACTTTGGCGGATGTGCCTGTCTTCCGCCCACAGTGCCTGGTGCTGTTGCGCCAACCCAAGAGAATCTAGTGCCTCTTCCTGACAATGCCTTTCTAGGCATTCTTGATATTCCGTGCCCATAGCATCCTTTAAAGTCCCTTCTTCTCTTTGAAATCTCAGAGGATGCTCTCATTCCTGCCCCTGGCTTTGCTCCGTAGGGCTGCCTTGCATTTGTTTGGCAGGCGACCACTGCCCTCTGTATTATGTCCTCTCTCAAGGGCTCTGCAAACTGGGCTGGAAGCTCAATCTTTTTTACCTCTTGAGCCTGGGTGTTTATTACAGGAAGTTTCATCTTGCTTTGTACCTTATTTTATTTTTACGTTCCTTGTTTTGAATCCAGAGAGATGTAATTAATCTCCGGTGGTTCCAATTTTTCTATCCGTGATCTTGTTGCTTTTGTGAAAATCAGCAGCCTTTTCTTTGGGCCGTGAACAGAGCCTTTTATCAGGAAGAAATCATTCTTGACCACTCCGTATCTGATAAATCCTCCTTTTGGATTAACCAATGATGCATTGTCAGATATCTTCATTATCTGCTTGTTGTATTCTGTCCTCTGATGGAATCCTGTCTGGCCTGCATGGGCGACTCTCCACATAACATGGCCTTGAGCGCGCCAGCCTCCTAATGAGCCAGGGCCTCTCTTTGTTTTTTCAGACTTGTGCTGTCTTATTGAAACTCCAAATCTCTTGACAGGGCCCTGGAATCCTTTTCCTTTTGTGATGCCGTGAACGTCAACAAATAAACCTTCCTTGAATACGCTGCCGATCCTTATTTCTTTCTCGGCATGTTCTTTTGCGAATTCAATCTTGTCTTTTATAGTGCCTCCGAGCTTTAATTCGAATATTTCAGGCTTTTTCTTTCCAATGCCTGTTTTCGAGGGTGCAGTGTGCACTGTTATTGTGGCGTCATCATATTCTTCTGCTTTTATGTTTTCAAGGTCTGCTTTTGCAGAGAATTTTTTTGGAACAAAAGTCTTTTTTGAAACCTCTTTGGCTGCTTTGAAAAAGAATTCAGAAACAACATTTTTGCCATAGCCGACTTTTTTATATAATCTTAAGGAAAAGATCTTTAAAGGAGGGCATTCAATGACTGTTACTGGAACAAATAGCTCCTCGCCTTTTGTGAGTGCATTTTTTCTGTTGTCTGTCACTATTATATGGGTCATTCCTGCCTTGTATCCTGCAAATGTGACAAGAACGTCTTTTTCAGCAGGCTTTATAGTCCTGACTCTGGGATAGATTCGCTTGGCTCTCTTTCGAGGCCAAAACTGCATGCTTCCGTGTCTTGGTCTTACTCCGTGTGGCATTTTTTTCCCTTGCTAACCGCCATAGCTTTGGCTGAAACTGTTGCCAGTTTTCAGAAGCCTATTGCAGAACTTTTTTATAGAATACGTCTGACGTACTGAAAAAAGTTCTTTTTCAGGCTTTATTTCCCGGATCCGGTCTTTTACAGGATCCGCACATTCTAATTGATGTTTTAGATGTTAAGCCTCAGAAACCCGTGTTTATTTAAAAAGGTTTTCTTTTCGGAGCTGGGTCGGTACGGTCGGTTTTTGGGTTAGTTAAGAGTTTTGGATATTATAGGAAATTTCGACTTCTGGAGAAATTGCCGGGTATCGAAAACCCTTTGTGTTTTCGGAACGTCGCGAACCTTCGGTTCTCAACGGATGATGAATACCCCGACCTGTTTAAACTTTGAGGTTTAAACATTCAAAATTCAGGGAATTTTGTGATTCAGGTCGAAATTTGCTATTCCAAAACCCTCAAAATTACTTTGTAATTTTGGGGCCCCAAAAATGCAATGCATTTTTGAGGGATTCGCCTTTAAGCGAGGCGCGTAAATACCCTGCGCCTTTAGGCCAGGGATAGCGCCG
>JAZDFJ010000129.1:0-4872 GCA_043807995.1 Candidatus Woesearchaeota archaeon | reverse complement strand
AATAAAGATCAGATAGAAATAAAAATGAATTCTCTTGATTGTGAGTTTTGCACACGCGCTTTTGTAAATGATATTAAATTATCAAGCACTAAAGAAAGATTAAAGTTTTATCTTGACTTTCTAAAACGAAAGACCTGAGTTTTTAATATTAAATTGCTGGGTCTTTCGAATATAATAGCGAATTTTTGTTATTGATTACTTTCGTTCGCTATTATAAAACAGCAGTTATAGTATGTCCGGATTCTGAACTTAAACCTGCGGTTTTTGCCCTAGCAGGAAACTTAGCAGAAATTTTTTTTTGTTTGTCAGGTATTTTTCCTCAAAACCCCCTGAAAGTTACAACAAAGCTTTATAAGCATTCATTTTTCTTAAGAGACCATGGTTGGCGAGGGAATGTCTCATAGTCTGAGTCTGAAGCAGGTCTTTCAGAACCTGGCCTGCTCAGAGCAGGGGCTTTCTGAGGCTGAGGCAAAAGAAAGGCTGCAAAGGCACGGCTTCAATGAGCTGAAGCGCGAAAAAAAGACGTCAAAACTGAAGATTTTCTTTTCGCAGTTCAACAGCTTTATAATATACATTCTTTTGGCTGCAACAATAATCTCTGCAGTGCTCGGCGAGACAATCGACGCTATAGTAATTTTCATAATAGTGATCCTCAACGGGGTTTTTGGATTTATACAGGAGAACAAGGCTGAGAAAGCCATTGAAGCCCTGAAAAAAATGGCAAGCCTGCAGGCCACTGTTATCAGGGACGGCAGGACAATAAAGATAGATTCAAAGGATTTAGTCCCCGGCGATATCATCGTTCTTGAGACAGGGGTGAAGATACCTGCAGATGCAAGGATTATCGAGGCGATAAACCTCCAGACTCTTGAGGGAAGCCTGACAGGCGAGAGCACTCCTGTAAGAAAAGAGGAGACAGTGGTTAAGGAGAAGACTCCCCTTGGCGACAGGATAAACATGCTATTCTCAGGCACTATAATAACCAACGGCAGGGGAAAGGCTGTCGTGACAGAGACAGGCATGAAAACAGAGATAGGAAAAATAGCTCATTTCATAGAGTCTGCAAAAACAGACATAACACCTTTGCAGAAGAAAATAAAAAGTCTTGGAAAGGTTCTTGGGTTTTTAGTTTTGATTATCTGTGTCATTATATTTATAACAGGGCTTGCCAGGGGCGGAGAACTTCTTGATATGTTTCTTGCAGCAGTCTCTCTTGCTGTTGCAGCGATTCCAGAGGGACTGCCTGTTGTAATAACAATAGCCCTTGCCATCGGAGTGCAGAAGATGGTGAAAAGGCACGCACTCATGCGAAAGCTTCCCAGCGTCGAGACACTCGGCAGCACAACTGTCATATGCACTGACAAGACAGGGACTCTGACAAAGAACGAGATGACTGTCAAGAAGATATTCATTGACAACACCACAATATTGGCCAGCGGAACAGGCTACAGCCCGGAGGGAAGACTTTCTGAAAACCCGAAGTCAGACATGATATTCAGGATAGGCTCATTGTGCAATGATGCAAAGCTCTTTTTTGACGAGCATAAATGGAACATTGCAGGCGACCCTACAGAGGCGTGCCTCTTGACTGCTGCAAAAAAAGCAGGCCTGAACACAGATGAGCTTGCAGCCAGGTGCCCCAGGATTGATGAGATACAATTTGACAGCAAGAGAAAAAGGATGACCACAATCCACAAGGTTGGCAGCAGCAGATTTGCCTATATGAAAGGCGCCCCTGATGTGATACTCGGATTGTGCAGCTATATATTAATAAACGGCAAGGCAAGAAAGCTGACAAAGCAGGACAGGGAAAATATCATGAAGACAAACGATGAATTCTCGTCAGAGGCTTTGAGGGTGCTCGGGTTCGCCTATAGGGACGTGTCAAAGCTGGATATGAAATCAGAGCAGTCAAGGAAAAACATCGAGAAAGACTTTATTTTTGTTGGTCTTCAGGGAATGATAGACCCGCCGAGAACAGAGGTCAGGGCAGCGATTGAAAGATGCAAGACAGCAGGCATAAAAGTTGTCATGATAACAGGCGACTATAAGGGGACTGCTGTTGCTATTGCAAAAGAGCTCGGCATTGAGGGAAGGGCTGTTGAAGGCTCTGACCTTGAGAATATAGACCTTGACAAAGAGATTGAAAGCATAGGAGTCTTTGCAAGAGTGAATCCAGAGCACAAGATGATGATTGTTGATGCCCTGCAGAAAAAGGGGCATATTGTTGCCATGACAGGCGACGGAGTAAATGACGCTCCTGCACTGAAAAGCGCAGACCTTGGCATTGCAATGGGAATAACAGGGACTGATGTTGCAAAAGAGGCCTCTGCAATGATACTCACTGATGATAATTTCTCAAGCATTGTCGATGCTGTCGAGGAGGGGAGAAATATCTATCTCAACATAAGAAAATTCGTCAGCTATCTGCTGTCCTGCAACATGGGCGAGGTTCTTGTGCTGTTTATTGCAATGCTTGTATCTTTCGGAGGAGAAACAACTGTTCTGCTGCCGCTGATACCTGTGCAGATACTCTGGGTCAACCTCGTGACTGACGGACTGCCGGCGCTTGCACTTGGCGTGGATCCCCCGCATGAGAAGATAATGCACCAGAAGCCGAGAAACCCCAAAGAGCACATCATATCAAAAGGGATTGCTGTCGACGTCATAATAATCGGGCTGATAACAGCTGTTGCAACGCTCTTTTTGTTCAAGATAGGCCTGCCTGATGTGATGCGGGCGAGAACCCTTGCAATGACAATGCTTGTCGTGATAGAGCTGTTTGTGGCAATCTCCATTATCAGGTCAGAATATGACATGGAAAGCTGGAGAAAAGAGCTGCTGTCAAACAAGTATCTGCTTCTGGCAATCGCAGGCTCCATAATCCTGCAGATACTTCTCATATATACGCCTGCAAACAAGATATTCCAGATAGTCCCGATAGGGATAATGGACTGGCTGCTTATTGCAATAGTCGCTGTTGCATCCTACATTGTCGGCAGAGTGCTGACTGCAATGGTCAGGAGCTTTGTTTTTAGGGTTAAGAGTTAAGCTCGGGATTAAGAATGAGTTAAACTGCAGGTTTTTTTAGGTTTCTATTTTGACTGAAGTTTTCATAACCTTTTTAAAATAATCCGTGTTATTGCTTTTATGCTCCAGAAATCACTAACCTCACGCGACGGGTTGAAGATAACCTATTTTGTGCACAGGCACAAGGAAAAAAAGCCCTCTTTGTTCTTTATCCACAGCTATACAACTAATTACACAATGTTCAGCAGGCAGTACGAATTCTTTCAAAAGGATTTCAACATATTTGCAGTCGACATAAGAGGACACGGCAAGTCCGGGAAGTCAACCAAAAAATGTTCTTTTTCGCTCGAAAAATTCGCCTCTGATATCCGGGCAATCTTTGACAGGGAAAAAATAAAAAGTGCGACTCTTATAGGAGTAAGCCTCGGCGGCATTATCTCGCTGAAATGCTCTGAAACTCTTAAGGGCAGGATTGACTCTCTCGTCATTATAAGCTCAAGCTATAATTTTCTGAAAACAACAACAAGGCCTTTCATGATGCTTGAGAAAGTGATTTCGAGAATAAAAGTCAGAGATCCGTTTTTCTACAGGAAAAAATGGTTTTCCAAATATATTCCTGACAGGTCATCTTTTTACCTTGACTTTTCAAAGCTGAAAACAGAGAACCTGAGAAAAGAGGCTTTTATCCAGTTCTCGAAATCAATAGACAAGGATTCACTGCACTCTCTTGTCCTGATATCAAAACAGATGATAACCTGGGATGTTATGCACATTGTTGAAAAGATAAGAATCCCGTGCCTTTTTCTGGCCGGAGCTGACGACACTTTTGTCAGGCCATTGGCAGCCTGTGAAATGGCGGCTTTGATTCCTGGCTCTGAGCTTAGAGTGATTGCGAATGCAAACCACGACCTTATTCTTCAGAAGCCGGACACAGTCAGCAGGATAATGGATGCATTCCTGAAGAGAGTTTATAAAATATGATTTTAATGTTTCCATAAGCTTTTGATTTTTCAACAAGCTTTCTCTATAGATTTCTCAATAGCTATTTTGCGCCACATAAAGGTTTTTATAAAGTGCAATCTGATTTGCTATGCATGCCCTCGAAGAAAAGGCGCCTAAGAAGAAGAACTGGTTTTGAGGAGATTAACCGCTGGCTTGCCCAGGGTTCAATTGATCCTTCGGACGAGGCTGATTCTGGCGGCAGATTAGCTTTGAACTCTCAAAAATCTGAAGCTGAACAGATGGAAGCCAGGGGAGCAAGACCTCTCTGGACATTTGTTCAAAAACATAGATTCAGAGTCGTCCATGTTTTTGATGATTCATACTTTAGCCTGCCACACCAGCACAAGGGATTCCCTTTTCCAGCAGCCCCTCAGCCTGTTTATTATAGGAAATTTCGCCCTCTGGAAGAAATTGCTTGGGGATGATGAATACCCCGATCTTCAGGTCGAAATTTGCTATTCCAAAAATTTGCATTTTAGCGAGGCGCGTGAAAACCCCGTGCCTTTAGGCCGGGGATAGCGCTGAGCAGCAAATTTTTGTTATTTTTCTCAACTTAAAGTCAGAGCAGTGTACGCTTCTGATACGCCTGCCCAGAAAGTGCAATTCATTTTTTTCAACAGAACTACTGCTGCCCGGCCGCAGGATGTCATTGATGTCGTGATTCCTGTGTTTCGTGTCCAACAAGGCGAGTCTGGCGAATTTTATAGGAAATTTCGACTTCGGGAGAAATTGCCGGGGGATGATGAATACCCCGACCTTCAGGTCGAAATTTGCTATTCCAAAAATTCGCCTTTAAGCGAGGCGCGTAAATACCCTGTGCCTTTAGGCCAGGGATAGCGC
>JAZDFJ010000128.1:0-2850 GCA_043807995.1 Candidatus Woesearchaeota archaeon | reverse complement strand
TTCATTGTTTTGTCAAATGTAATCGCTGTTTCCCTTTCTGTTGCAGCCTTTTTGTTTAGGTCGCCTGAATTGGTGGCTCTGTTCCAGCTTGTCCTGCTGCTGATTGCTGTGCTGCTCACTTTCCTGCTCGAAAAAAACAGCAAGAAGTTTTCGCACACAAGGCTGCTCTATTTTTCAATGCTGGCCTTCTGGCTGATCAATGTTTTTATAATCAATCCTGACAGGCTGATTCCCTTTGAGTTCAAGACAGCCCTGTACCTGCTTTCAATAATCACTTTTTTCATTGTTTATTATAGGGTTTCAAAGTGGATAAGATAAAAAAATGACCAGCAAAAAAAGAGACAGGCTAGAGCTGATATTTGACATCTTGAATATCATACAGAAGCATCACAACTCAATAAGGCCAACGCCTCTCCTGAGATATTCAAACCTTTCATCAAAAAGCTTTTCAGATTACCTTGCAGAGCTGCTGGCCAAGGGCTTTGTTAAGGAGATTTCAGACAGCAAAGGGAAAAAGTTCATAACCCTGACAGACAAAGGGTTCAGGTTTCTTGAGAAGTACAGGATGATACTCGGCTTTATCGACGAGTTCGAGCTGTGAGAATTCTAATCCTTCACCTATACGCCAAATCGCCCTGCTTCTGCTGCCTGTGGTATTTCTTCCACAGATCCTTGAACTGCTTGTTGTTCTTGAGCAGCTGCCTGAAAGTGCCTGAGGCGATTATCTTTCCGTTCTGGAAAAAATAGATTGTGTCGAACAGCGGCAGAAGGTGCAGCCTGTGAATGCTGCTTATTATTGTTTTCTTAGGGTATCTGGCGAATATGTTGCTGTATATCTGCATCTCATTTTTGCTGTCCACGCTGCTTGTTGGCTCGTCAAACATTATTATCTCTTTGTCTTTTGACGCGAGCAGCCCTCTTGAAAGCGCAAGCCGCTGCTTTTCCCCTCCTGAAAGATTCACTCCCTTTTCCTTGATGTTGCTCTCGAGCTTTTTAGGCAGCCGTTCAACAACTCCTGAAAAGCATGCTAGGTCTGTGTATTTTTTCAGCTCTTCATCAGTGCATTCTATTCCCAATACGATATTCTCGCGTATAGTGGCTGTGAATAGCTCGGGATCCTGCGGGATAAGAGAAATGCCGTCGCTTATTGAGTTGAAGTCCTTCAGGAGCTTGCTGCCGTCTTTTGTGGCCAGCTTTAATTCCATTTTGTGCGGCTTGTAAAGCCCGCGGATAAGCTTTAGAAAAGTGGTCTTGCCTGAGCCAGACTCTCCTATAAGGGCGATTTTTTCGCCTTTTTTTATTGTCATGTTTATGTCTTTCAGATGCAGTTTTTCCTGCTTTTTCCCTTTCACAGAATTGTAGCTGAAGGTCAAATTCTTTATCTGGATTCTTCTCCATGAAGACATTGAGACGCTTCTCGGCTTCGACCTTCCCTTGAAATCATTGGCTATCTCCTCTGCGTTTTCAACAGCGATTTTCTGGCGGAGTATGTCGCCGTATTTGTAGGCGAACCTGAAAAACAGGTCTGATATCCTGTCAACATAGCCGTACAGTGCATAGACAGTGCCGACCATGATTGTCTCGCCTGAAACAGCATTCCTTACAATGTATGCTACCAATACAGAGAATATCATGCAGTTGCTTGTCAGCGAGACAAAAGACCATTTGATTTCATTCACTGTGATGTTTTTTGTGAAAACCTTGAACGGCGACATGATTTTCTTGTATATCTCGCTTGAAGCCAGCTTTTCAATCCTCAGTATTATCACTGTTGTGATATTGCTTATGAAGTCAAAAACTTTCTGGGACGCTGCATTTTCTGCGTGGTTAATCTCCCTGTAATATGCGCGCAGTCTTTTGTCGTATTGTATCACAACAGTAACTGCAATAATCACAAAGAACAGGACAAAGAATCCTGAAAAAAGGTTGAAGTACAACAGCGCGATTGTGCTGCTGATAAGCCTGAATATTGACTCGATAATTTCAAACGTATCGCACGAGAACTCATACAGCCCTCTTGTGCCCTTCTCTATCTTGTCAATTGTGTCGCCGCTGTGGTGCTCTGTATGCCATTCTGCCGGAAGGGCGAGAACCCCCTCGACAAGATATTTTTTGTAATTGGCCCTGACATGGAATGCATTGCTCCATTCCTTTACCCTGCTTGGGCCGTGAAACATCCAGAAGCCTCCTGAGATAAGGATAAAGCATGAGCATATCAGTACAAGCTTTCCGACATTTGCCTGCGAGATGCCCTCATTCTGTATTGTGTTGAGAAGCCATGCAAGCACTAATGGCTGTAGAAAGCTGAACATGTTTGCTATGACTGACAGTATTATGTAAATGACAACCTCTTTTCTGTTTCCCTTGGAAAAATGCCATGTCTTTTTCCAGAGATATGTCACCGGCTCTTTGTTGTCGCTCATGCAGATGGCTTCAGGGTGATGGATTTAAAAATGTTGTCAAAAGAATTCTTCCTTAAACCTGTAAATGTATCTCGACCTCTTCAATATCAAATATCAGCCCGACAACTTCGTTGTAATGCAGAATAATTTCTTTATTGACGATTTTGCCGTTTTTTGAAAGCCTTATTCTAAGGTTGTTTAATTCATATAGCTTTTCCAGGCTGTAGCCAAAGCGAATGCTCCTGATGCCTTTGTATGCCTCAAGAATGTCTTCAATAATTTTCTTGTTTACAGATATTTTATTGCATCCGATTTCAATCTACTCATTATTATGGCTGCTCTGCTTTTTCGAAAACGTACGGGCAATGGGCTTTTTCTTGATATGTCTCAATATGAAAACGCTGTGCATTTCATGACACCCGTACTTCTTGATGCTTATGTGAATAAA
>JAZDFJ010000127.1:0-7245 GCA_043807995.1 Candidatus Woesearchaeota archaeon | reverse complement strand
AAATTAGATTAAAATCGATAAAAAAACAATAACAAACAATAAAAAACAACAAAAAGTAATAAAAAATAATAAGAATTGAATGAAAAGATGATAATTTAATTAGCAAAGGCGAAAGAAGCAGATACACAAAATTTCAGCTTTTGCTTATATTTGTCCAAATTAAATCATTTTCCATATGAAACGAAGGGGTGGGGCTTAGTTTCTTTATTATAGTTGTTGGCTTTAGCTATGTTAAATCATATATTCTGGGACTCCACAAACTTTTTAAACCCTTCTTTCTTATGGAAATTTTGGAAATATTATATGATATTTGAAACCTGAAAAAATGACAGATTTACACAACTTTTTTGAAAAGTTTTTAAGCAAACAATCGCTGTTTAAAAACAAGAGAATACTTCAATCAGCCTATATGCCTGATGAGGTTCTTCACAGAGATGAGCAGATAAAACAGATAGCAAATATTCTCGCACCCTGCTTAAGAAACGAAAAGCCCTCAAATTTTTTTATTTATGGAAAAACAGGCAATGGAAAAACAATAACAATAAAACATGTTTATAATCAGCTGATTAAAATTGCCAGGGAAAAAAAAGTGGCTGTTAAAATAATCTATGTGAATTGTAAATTAAAAAAGATTGCAGATACAGAGTACAGATTGGTTGCTGAGCTGGCAAGGTATTTTGGAAAAAATATTCCTGCAACAGGACTGCCGACAGACGAGGTTTACAAGGCATTTTTTTCAGCTATTGACGAGGAAAAACAGATAATAGTTCTTGCACTCGATGAGATGGATCAGCTTGTCAAAAAAGTCGGCGATGGTGTGCTTTACAACATAACAAGAATCAATTCGGAGCTTGAAAATGCACAGCTTGCCTTGATAGGCATAAGCAATGACATGTTCTTCGCAAATAATCTCGACCCCAGGGTAAAGAGCTCTTTAAGCGAAGAAGAGATTTTGTTTCCTCCATATAATGCTGTCCAGATACAGAGCATCCTGAACGACAGGGCAGAAAAAGCCTTTAAGGATGAGGCAATCGCTGACGGAGTTATTGCAAAATGTGCAGCTTATGCTGCAAGGGAGCACGGAGATGCGCGCAGGGCCCTAGACCTGCTGAGGGTTGCGGCAGAGCTTGCAGAAAGGGATGGTTCTGAAAAAATATCCATCGAACATATTGATTTTGCTGAGGAAAAAATCGAGAAAGACAGGGTGTTCTATCTTGTGGAGAACCAGCCAAAGCAGTTTCAGGCAACTCTGTATTCAGTAATACTTATAAAGACAGACTCTCCGAATAAAAAAATTTTTACAGGAGATATTTATGATATATACAAGGGGATAAGCCAGCATATAGGCTTAAGGCCGCTTACTCAGAGAAGAATTTCAGATGTGATTGCAGAGCTTGACATGATGGGTCTGATAAACGCGAGAGTAATATCCAAAGGAAGATTTGGAAGAACAAGAGAGATCGACCTTGCTTTGCCGGCTTCGATAATAAAAAAAGTCAGGGGCATTTTAGAATCTGCCCTTGATCTTAGCCAGCCGCCGGTTTTTGCTGAACAATCAGATTGATAAAGGAAACAGAACTACACAATTTCAGCAGGCGCAAATTTTATGTATTCAAACCTGCAGATTAAAATATAGCATCAGAAACTTTTATCAACCAATGCTCAAAAATCAAAGTTTTTTGGAACAGCAAGATTCTTTATGAATTTTGAGGTGTTCAGAAAGGTAATTTTTTGACATATGCATATTGTTATGCATCAGAAAATTAGTATTAATACCTATATTCGACAGCTGAAAATGAACAAGCAGGATGTGATTTCTTTATTGCTGGAAAAAGGGGTGCTGGTGACTCCTGAAGAGCTCGGGCTATTAGGCGCTCTCTCAGAGCAGGAATTAAAACAGTTTATTATCAGCAAGGAGCAGGGTGCTGATTTTTCTTTAAAAAAACAGGAGAACAAAGAAAGCCCTGTTTTATTTCCAGAAACCAACATAACTGTATTAGATGAGTTCAAAGAAAACCCTAAAAAGATAAATGTGAAAGATTTTGTTGATGTATTCAACAACAGGTATGAGGCCATAGCTTCAATGCTCAAACAAAGGTCCGAGCTTCATTCTGTTGTATCTGTGGCAAGGGCAAAAAGCTCTGCCAACAAAAGAGTTGCAATTATCGGCATGGTTTCTGAGAAAAGCATCACAAAAAACAATTTCATAATCCTGAAACTTGAGGATCAGACAGGGATAATAGATGCTGTAATAGGCCCGGGAAACAGTGAACAATATGCTGCTGCAGAAGATGTTGTTGAGGATGAGGTTCTGGGGGTTATCGGCTCTGTAAAAAATAACACCCTGTTCATAAACACGCTGTATCTTCCGGATGTGCCTTACGGAGGTAAGCTGAAGAAAAGCCCCGAAGAAGAATATCTGGTGGTGCTGGGTGACCTTCATTTCGGCTCCAGGTTATTCTTGAAAAAAGAATTTGAAAAATTTCTGCTGTGGATAAACGGCATTGTCGGAAATGAAGAGCAGAAAAGAACAGCAGCCAAAACAAGGTACATAGCCCTCACAGGCGATACTGTTGAAGGGGTGGGCGTATATCCGTCACAGGAAAAAGAGCTTGAAATTAAAGACATAAGGCTCCAGTATGACGGCTTGGCGGCATTGTTGAAAAAAATTCCTGCAAGAATACAGATAATAATTATTCCCGGAAACCATGATGCATGCAGGCTTCAGGAGCCGCAGTCTCAGATTTCGAGGGATTTCGCCTCTTCTCTCTGGCAGCTGCCCAATGTGAGGATGGCAAGCAATCCCTGCATGGTCCGGATTGCGCAGAAAAAAGATTTTGAGGGTTTTGATATTCTTTTTGACCACGGTTATTCTCTGATATTTTTTTCGCAGAATGTCAAAAGCATCAGAGAGGCTGGCGGGCAGAAAAGAACAGACTTGATAATGAAGTTTTTGCTTCAAAGAAGGCATCTTGCCCCAACGCATTCTTCAATGGCGTACATTCCTTCAGTTCCTGATCCATTGATTATAAATCGCGTCCCTGATTTTTTCATAACAGGGCACGTCCACAGGTCTGCTGTTGCAAATTATAAAAATATAACATTGGTAAATTCTTCCTGCTGGAATGATATATCAGCTGACCAGATAAAAAGGGGGCTTGAACCGCTTCCGGGCAGGCTTCCGATTATAAACCTGAAAACAAGAGAGGTGAAAATAATGAATTTTTACAAAGGAGAGTCTGGATAAAATGTTTGCCTCAAAAGAGATGGATGCGTATTTCAGGAAATTTGAAAAAGACTGCTTCGAAGCCTATAAGATAGCCAATGCAGCAAGGAAAAAAGCAATCGACCCTGTTGATTATGTCGAGATAAACCTTGCCAAAAACATGGCCGAGAGGGTGATAGGATTAATATCTTCAGTTGCTCCCCAGATAATTAACAGCGGCGCAGACAAAAGAATAAAAGAACTTGAAGAGCAATATGGCTTTTTGGATTTTAGAGTGGCTCTTCAGATATCGCTGGAGGTTGCCCAGCAGAAATTCTGCAAGTTCGAGTCTGAAAGAGAGGCAATGGAAGTCGGGATAAGAGTCGGTTTCTGCTACATGACTTTAGGAGTTGTTTCAGCTCCTCTCGAGGGATTCACAAGGCTTGATATAAAGCAGACAAAAGATGGGAAAAGGGAATACTTTTGCCTTAATTACTCCGGACCTGTAAGAGGAGCAGGTGGAACTGCCAGTGCAGTAAGCGTTTTGATAGGGGATTATATCAGAAAATCAATGGGCTATGCAGAATATGATCCAGATGAAAAAGAGATCCGAAGGTGCCATTCCGAATTGGAGGATTACCATCAGTTTGTCACAAACCTGCAATATTTTCCTTCCTCTCAGGAAATGAGCTTTCTAGTGTCACATATGCCTGTGGAGGTCTCAGGGGATCCTTCAGAAAAATATGAGATTTCAAATGTCAATCTCAAGGATTTGCCGAGAATCCCGACAAACAGGCTGAGAAGCGGCTTTTGCCTGGTTTATAGTGCGGGACTGCCCCTGAAGGCAGCCAAGCTTTGGGCAAAGATCAAAAAGTGGGGCAAAGATTTTCATCTTGAGCATTGGAATTTTCTCGAGGAATTTCTGGAAATACAGAAAAGCCAGAGGGCAAGAGGAGATGTTCGTGTTGATTTTGAAAAAATAAAGCCCGACTATACATATATAACTGACATTGTTGCAGGCAGGCCTGTTCTTGGAATGCCTCTGAAGGCAGGCGCTTTCAGGCTCCGCTACGGGAGATGCAGGACAAGCGGCTATTCTGCGATGAGCGTGCATCCTGCGACAATGATAGTGCTCAATGAATTTCTTGCAACAGCAACGCAGCTGAAAGTCGAGAGGCCTGGCAAGGCAACTGCATTGACAGCCTGCGATTCTATTGACGGGCCGATAGTCCGCCTGAAAGACGGCTCTGTCTTGCATATCGACAGCGTGGAAAAGGCGAGAAAATACAAGAAAGAAGTTGAAAAAATCCTCTACATAGGAGACATGCTCGCCTGTTATGGTGATTTTTTCGACAGAGCCCATGTTCTTGTTCCGCCAGGCTATTGTCCGGAATTCTGGATTCTCGAGCTTGAAAAGTTCATGGTCGGCTCTTATGGGACTTATGACCTTGAGAAGCTTTCTTTTGATGTGGGAATCCCGGCAGAGGTTTTGGGCAGGCTTTTCAAAGAGCCGTTAGGTTTTAAGATTTTGTTCGCTGATGCGCTGGCAATCTCCAGAAAAACAGGCGTACCGCTTCATCCGGATTATACTTTTTTCTGGACATTGATAAGCATTGATGATTTAAAAAAATTAGTTGACATAATCGCCCGGGCAAGAAGGGACGAGGAAGGCGGCGAATTAAAGAAGCTCATTATTCCGCTCTCTCCCTCATCAGATGAAAAAAGGATTCTCGAGGTTCTCGCAGTCCCCCACACTCTTGTCAGCAACGAGTATTTAGTTATTAAATCAGACTATGCAAAAGCATTATTTTATGTTCTCGGCCTGCAGAGCAAAAATGCCGGCGAGCTTCAGGATATTATAGTGGTATATCTCGCCAAAGAGCATTCAGGACGCGAGAGCAGCAATGACAAGGCAGCAGATGCCGATGCAGGAACACAAAAACAAGAGAAAAATCCGGTTAAGCAGGATTCGCCGATACTCTCGCTTCTTTATTCTTTCTCAGGCATAAAATTAAGGGATAAAGCAGGAATTTTTATAGGCGCAAGAATGGCAAGGCCTGAAAAGGCAAAGCAGAGAAAACTAACAGGCAGCCCTCATGTTCTTTTCCCAGTCGGCACAGAGGGTGGAAAATTAAGGTCATTCAATGCCGCGCTTCAGCACGGGAAAATAACCTCGGCTTTCAGGGTATTCTACTGCAAGAATTGCAGAAAAGAGAGCCCGCTTCCCCTCTGTCCCTCGTGCATGAAAAAAACCGAGGAAAAGCTATACTGCCAGCAGTGCGGTTATATCTCCGAACCATGCGAGCACTCTTCAAGCAACTTCAAGATAATGAAGCCTGATGTAAAAGAGCTGTTTGATTTTTCCCTCAAACTTACTGCATCAAATATTTTTCCGGATCTCATCAAAGGAGTGCGCGGAACATCAAACAAAAGCCATTATCCTGAATTCCTTGCAAAGGGTTTCTTAAGGGCAAAACATAATGTTTATGTCAATAAAGATGGCACTGTCCGCTATGACTCGAGCGAGGTTCCAATAACCCATTTCAAACCCTGCGAAATTGATGCACCGCTGGATGATATTAAAAGGCTCGGCTACACAAAAGATATCAACGGCAAGCCGCTCGAAGATGCGAACCAGACTGTTGAGCTAAGGCCACAGGACATTATCCTTCCCTGCTGCAAGGTCTCTCCTGATGAGCCTGCTGACGAGGTGTTTTTCAGGGTAGCAAATTTTGTAGACGAGGAATTATCAACGCTCTACAAACAGAGCCCCTATTACTGTCTTAAGTCGAAAAAAGACCTTATCGGTCATTACATGCTTGGATTGGCTCCCCACACATCAGCTGCCACGCTTGTCAGGATTGTTGGCTTTTCAAAAACTCAGGGAATGTTCACTCATCCGGTTGTGCATGCTGCGATGAGAAGGGATTGCGACGGAGATGAGAGCTGTTTCATCCTTTTGATGGATGCCTTCCTGAACTTTTCAAGAAAATACCTCCCCTCTTCCAGAGGTTCAACAATGGATGCCCCTTTTGTGCTGACATACAACCTTAACCCTGCAGAGGTTGATGACATGTATCTCCATGTTGACATTGTATGGAAATATCCTCTCTCTTTCTACGAGGCAGCCTCGAATTATAAGATGCCTTGGGATGTCAGCATTAAACAGATTGGAGATGTTTTAGGAACAGAAAACCAGTATGAAAACATAGGTTTTACCCACGATATCTCGGATATCAATGAAGGAGTGCTCTGTTCTGCCTATAAGACCCTGCCAAGCATGGACGAGAAGCTTGCATCACAGATGGATCTGGCTAAGAAAATATCGGCTGTTGATTCGTCAAAGGTTGCAGAGCTTGTTATTGAAAAGCATTTTATCAGGGACACCAAGGGAAATCTCAGAAAATTTTCTGCACAGCAGTTCAGATGTGTTGACTGCAATGAAAAATACAGAAGACCGCCGCTTTCAGGCAAATGCACCTGCGGCGGGAAGATAATATTCACGATTTCAGAGGGCTCTATAGTCAAATACCTTGACAAGAGCATCAAGCTTGCCGAAGAGTATCATGCTTCAACATATCTGAGGCAAACCCTGAGCCTGCTGAGAAGCGCAGTTGATTCTATATTCGGCAAAGAGGCTGAAAAGCAGGAAAGTCTTGGCCAGTGGTTTTGACCAGCTATTCTACAGATTTCTTCAGGCTTTTTCTGAAATGCCAGAAACCTTCTGGAACATGAGTTTCATTCTGTGGGTGTTCGAAAATGTCGAGTATTCCGGGAGTTTCCAAAAATTCCTGTGAATTTGTTACCTAGCGAACTTTGATTATTATGCCTAGTGCCTGATTGGCCTGCGCGTGTTGAATGAAAGAAGCTAAGCGATTGCGCTGCACAAAGATTGAAAACAGGGCTATTTTTTCATAAAAATATGGCTTTGTTGGAAAGTTCCTTTGCCATCAATCCGGTGAGCGTCTTGAATTATCTCTCTCCCTGTCGACAAGGGGGTTGTCCCAGAACAGTTTCGGCTGTTCGAAGCGAAGTGCGAT
>JAZDFJ010000126.1:0-9876 GCA_043807995.1 Candidatus Woesearchaeota archaeon | reverse complement strand
AGAGACCTTTACAAGAACGACATAAAACAATTAAAAGCAATGAAATTTTGGATGAAATAGGCTTTGCCCAAAAAGCAGTGCCGAGTGAGCAATAAAAACACTGAAACAGCCATGATTAACTTGGGTTACAATTGATTTTATAAGCGATGCGAACTGCACTACAAAGATTTTGGATAAAGCCGATAAACAAATACAAAAAAACAGTATTTGTTTAGCATCTTTGAAATCCTCGGCTCTGAATCCGGTTGCCCTGCGCCCCCGTAAGTATCGGAAATGACAAACATTTCCGGAATATCGTCAAACCTTCAGTTTGCCAATAGGACAACCCCGCGCAACGGGCTCACTTGTTATTCACAAGGATTTCAACCTGAAGAAGCTAAACAAATACAAAAAAACAGGATAAAGGAAAAACAAAATGCCGACAATAACACTTGACAGAAAAGAATTCAATAGACTGCTTGGAAAGGCTATTCCAGAAGAAAAGCTTAAAGACAGGATAAGCATGCTGGGAACTGATCTTGAAAGCATTGACTCTGAAAAGATAGTTGTAGAGATATTCCCGAACAGGCCGGATATGCTCAGCATGCAGGGATTTGTAAGAGCATTAAAATCTTTTGTCGGCATAACAAAAGGCCTTGCGAAATTCGAGGTAAAAAAATCTAATGAAAAAATAATTATTGATGGGAGCGTATGCAAGGTCAGGCCGTACACTGCGTGCGCCATTGTAAAGGGACTCGAGCTTAATGATCAAAAAATAAAGGACATAATACAGATTCAGGAAAAACTGCACATCACATTCGGGAGAGACAGAAAAAAAGCAGCCATCGGGATCTATCCTATTGAAAAGATTAAGTTTCCTATAAAATTCCTTGCAAAAAAGCCAGAAGAAATAAAATTCAGGCCACTGGATTCTGACAAGGAAATGAATGCTTCTGAAATACTGAGAAAGCATCCTGCGGGAAAAGAGCACGGCCATCTTTTGGATGGAAACACCTCGTTCCCTGTGTTTGTTGACTCCAATAACAACATACTGTCAATGCCGCCGATCATTAATTCAGAATTAACAGGCAGGGTGTGTGAAAAGACAAAGAATATCTTCATAGAATGCAGCGGCTTTGATTTTAACACCCTCGAACTGTGCCTCAGCATGATTGTGACAGCCCTGTCTGATATGGGCGGACAGATATATTCCGTGGATCTCGAATATCCTAAAAAGGCAGATAATAAAACCACCCCCGACCTTGGGCCGAAAAAATGGGAGATTAATATTGATAATATCAATAAACTCCTGGGGTTGAATCTCAAAGAAAAAGACATGAAAGAGCTGCTTGAGAAAATGGGATTCGGATATGACAAAAAAACTGTTTTTGTGCCTGCATACAGGGCAGACATCATGCACGAGGTTGACTTTGCAGAAGATATCGCGATAGCCTATGGCTATGAAAATTTCAATGAAGAAATCCCTGACACAAACACCATAGCAGAAGAGAGCGCTATCGAGAGTTTTAAAAATAAGATTGCCGAAATCCTGACAGGAGCCGGACTTTTAGAGCTGAACACATATAACTTAACAAACAAAGAAAATCAGACTTTAAAAATGAAGCTTGACAAGATGGAAGTTGTCGAGATGAAAAACTCGGTTTCAAAAGAATACAACACGCTGCGGGCGTGGCTGATTCCGTGCCTGCTTGAAACATTAAAAAACAACAAACAGCACGAATATCCGCACAGGATTTTTGACATGGGAGCTGTGTTTGTTAAAGACCGAAAAGAAGAGACAGGGGTTAGAGAGGACCAGCATTTGGCTGTCGCGATAGCCCAGCAGGACGCAGACTTCACAAAGATAAAGCAGATACTGGATTATCTCATGAGAATGATCGATGCCGAGTACAAAACCATGGAAACACGCAACCCCAGCTTTTTGGCCGGAAGAGCGGCATCAGTTGTATGCAACTCAAAAGAGATTGGCTTTTTAGGCGAGATTTCGCCAGAAGTGCTGGAAAACTGGAATCTTGACATGCCCGTCTCTGTTTTCGAAATCGATATTTCTGGATTGATGAAATGAGCGCGATGAAACAAAAGATTATCAAAACAAAAGGTTTCATTTTAAGACCATTAAAACTGTCTGATGCAAAAGCTTATTTCGAAGTTATGCAGGATAAAGAAACACAAAGGAATTTTACTTCTTTCCCCAAAACACTTGCTGAGGCAAAAGAGGAAATTAGAGGAGATTTAAAAGAGATGAAAGAAAAGGGTTCTGAATATTTTACTATTGAAATAAACGGAGAATATGCGGGAAATGTTGTTTTACAACATCAAAATTTTAATCCTCAATCCGGCGAAGGAAGAGTTCATCTTTGGATACATCCTAAATTCAGAGGTAAAGGGTTAGCAACAAAAGCACTTGGAGAACTTGTAAATTATGGTCTTAAAACAAAATATGACAAAATCTTTGCCCAATGCAAAGCAATAAATAAAGGAGTGATCAAAATAAATAAAAAATTGGGTTTTAAAAAAGTTAAAACCCGCATCAATGAACAGGGTATCAAAAAAGTATTATTTGTTAAAGAAAAAACAGGTTTATGTCAAAAACAAAAAAACGCTGAAATGCCCTAAACAGCTTACTTCTCTTTAGAATCCTTTTTCTTGGAAGACTTTTCCTTTTTTTTATCTTTGTCGTTTAATTTCTTGCTGTTTTTATCTTTCTTATCTTTTTTATCAGCAGATTTCTTCTTTGGCGGCTTTTCCGCCTCGGTTTTTTTCTCGCCAAGAGCGGTTGCTCTTTTCTTCAGAGGCCTTACACTTTTCTCCTTGCTCTTTTTCTGCTCTCTCTGCATGGCGCTGATTCCTGAATCAATGAGAGACTTGATCACCTTTTCATGAGAGGCATTTTTCTCTATTTTTACAACACTCTTTGTTGGCTCCAGATGAGCGAGGTTGCACTTTCTCCTTCTTGTCTGGCCGTCAATAAGTACGAATTTGTCATCTAGAGAACTTATAATTACGCAATATTTCCCGGCATCCCTGCCTGCTGTTTTCACGCAAACTCTCCCTATGTCAAACATTTTACACTCTCGCCTTTTTCACTATCTGTTTTCTCAAGCATGCAGAGCAAAGCACTCCGCCAAAAGGCCTTTCCGGTCTTTTCTTTGTTTTCGCCAGGTTTTTCATCTTGTAAGGCCTTTCTCTGGGAACTGCGTGTAATTGCTTGCCACAAACTCCGCAAACAGCCTTTGAAGGCTTGCGAGTCTCGTATCTTAGCGCAGTTCTCCCTCCGGGGGTTTTCTTCTTCACTCTTTTAAATGTGTGTGATTTATATCTTCCTGCTGGCATTGCTCTACCTTTATTATTTGTTGATTATATGAGAGAGAAGAATCGCGGTTTATTTATAAAGTTTATTGTAAGCCAGAGCGCGTTTAAAATACGGGTTTGCATCAATGGTGCGAGCCAGTACAAACCCTTCAGATAGAAGATTTTAAACGCGCCTTGTAAGCAATTGTCGAAAATCAAGCTATCTTCATGACTTTTCTAAGCACACTGCTGAACACTACAGAGAGCAGGATATACAGCGCTAGCCAGCCAGGGTACCATCCGAATATGCTGAAATTCCCTAAAAGCTTAAGCTTGCTGTTGCTTGTGCTTATCGATTTTATAGCTTCATTCTTGAAAAGCTTGATTGGCTGGGATGCTTTTTTTTCAGAAATAACAAAGTCTTTTTCATAGGCAAATGATTTCAGCCTAATAGTCGCAATATAATCCCCTTCCTTTCCATTCACACTCCAGGCAACAATTCCCGACTCTGGAATCTCCTGGTTTTTCTGCAGGATTTCAATTTCAGGCACTATTTCCAGGCTTGCATTCCCGGTGATGCCTTTGTTGAATTCTGCAGTAATCTCAAACTGGGTGTTTGGCTGAAGCGGTTCAAAAGAAAGGTTTGCATTAAGCCAGCCGAATATTATAATTAGAGGAATAAAAGTATAGAGCATTGGCTTGAAGGAGTTTTTCATGAATATCATGTTTTTCTCCATCATCCTTTTCTGGATGTCCGCCATTTTCTTGGGGTTATCTTTGTTCTTCTTAAGCTCGGCCTGCATCTTCTTCATGTCTTCCCGAGCCTCTTTCATAACCTTCTGGTCTGTTGTATATTTGTAGATCAGGGTCGTGATTATAGTGATTAACAAAGAAATAACTAGCAGTGCAAAGAAATGATTTATTTCCAGCAGCGGCCTAAATACAGGATCAAGTACTGACTCGAGCACAAGCTCACCCCCAAATCATGCGACTTAAAGAATTAAAAATAACTGCTCTTTAAAAAAGTTTGTAAATTACTGCGAGGCATCGTACGGCTCGTCAAGAACTTCTCTTATCTTTGCAGCCTTTTTTTTCCCGATAAAATCTACTGTTTCCAGCTCTTTTACAGTCGCATTAAAGATGCTTTTCAGGCTTTTGAAGTGCAGAAGCAAAGGCCGCGCAATAGACATGCCTATGCCGGGAAGCGAGGATGCAATATATTCCTGCTGTTCCTTCAGGGTCAACGGCTTTGACTGATGCATCTGAAAATCTTTTTTGTCCGGATCCTGCTCTCTCCTGGCAATGATAAACATCAAGCCTGCGGTTTCTTTGTGATTTTTTGTGAAAAGTAAAGGTATCCTGTAGCTTACTGTTATAGTTGACAGCATGCCTCTTATTGCATTAGGGTGTATGTTTCTCTGGGAATACAGGTCCTCGGTTCCTTCGATTATGAGCAGCGGCTTCTTGTATGAGACCATGCTTTTGAGCTGAGAAAGAAGTCTGCCGTCTATAATCGAATCAACAAAGTCGGGCACTCGCTTGTATTCAACCACAACTGAATCGCTTAAAAGATAATCGCCTATCTCGAGAGTCTTCAGATCGATATTTATGCCAAGACTGATCAATTCCTTGACAAGAGCTGATGCTTTTTCCCTATGATCAACATATATTGTCACGTTTCCCGGCTCTACAAATGTCAGGAGAGTATTTTCTTTTTTCTGGCCGAATATTGGATCATTGCCTAAAATGTCTTTGAGCGAATCTATGCTTCTATGCATTCTTTTTTCTTTGTGATGGGCGACCCACCTGTATGCCTCGTCTCTGGTGTTCTTTGTCATAAGCACAATAACCCTTCCTTCCCTGTTCCTGCCTGTTCTTCCTCTTCGCTGGACTGTTCTTATTGCAGAAGGTATTGGCTCGTAGAACATCACAAGATCCACTTCAGGGATGTCAAGCCCCTCTTCGCCCACAGATGTTGAAACAAGGCAGTTAAACCCCCCGTTGGAAAATTCCGTGATTATATCTTTCTGCTCTTTCTGGCTTAGGCCTGTGTTGTTTTTTTTGGCCTGTCCGACAAATGCCTTGTTTGAAAAGCCTGCAGAGTCAAGCACTGCCTTGATTCTCATGACAGACTCCCTGAATTGGGTGAATATTATTATCCTCGCATCCTTGTACTGCTCAATCTCTTTTTTCACAAATTCTTTCAGAAACAGCAGCTTCGGATGATCTATTTTTTTCTCAATACATCTGCCTGTGTGGACAAGCGCCGCAAGGAAATTCTGGTCTATAACTAGATTTTTGACTGCCTTAACTTTTGAAGAAACAGCCTGCTCTTGCAACCCAGTCAGGTATGCCTTTAGCTGCTCGAGACCCTGCGTTTCCAGAAGATCAAGGGCGTGCTGCACTTTTAGAGCCTCTGCAAGGCTGCTTATGCCTTTCATTGCATCAAAATCCCTATCTCCGCCGGCAATCTTTGCCTGAAGCTGCGACTGAAGTTTCAAAAGTTCTACTTTGTTATAGGCTGATACATCATGCCCGAGATACTCCTTTAAAAGTGCTAGCTTTGAAAAAAAGCAATCTTCGAGATGCTTCTTTATTATCTTGAATTCTTCAGGAAGAACAACAGGTATCCAGTCTATTTTCACCTCTTTCACATAAGCGCTTACATCAGGGTCTGCCTCGTCTCTTGCCTCGATCGCCTCTATATGCAGGTTTGAGCACACTGTTCTGATGGTTTCCTTGTCAGAGCCTGGCGAGGCTGTCAGCGCGAGTATTCTTGGAAAAGGCGCGTTATTATACTGTTCGGCTATAAACTTGTATGCATAGTCCCCAACTGCCCTGTGGGCCTCGTCAAAAACAATAAGGCAGCACTCCTTCAAATCAATTCTTTTTGTAATGATGTCATTCTCTATTGTCTGGGGTGTAGAAAATATCGCTCTAGAGTTTTTCCAGAGTTCTGCCCTTTTTTCAGGCGCTACAAATCCTGTAAACATTGAAAATTGCTTCGGGGCAATATCAAGATGCCTCAGGAATGTGTCGTGGTGCTGCTGTATCAGCGGCCTTGTCGGGGCGAGAAGCAAAACCTTCAGATTAGGGTACTGCTGAAGCCTGAGGGCTGCAAGCATGAATGCAATGGCTGTTTTTCCAAGCCCTGTAGGAAGAACCGCGAGCAGGTTCTTTTTTGCGGCCTCTGCAAAAATGGTCTGCTGATACAATCTTGGCTGAAAATCCTTGAGCATGCTACTGCGGAAGCCTGTTGTTTTATATAAATTGTGCGGAGATGTCCAGTGGAGAGTATAAAAAGGGATGAAAAAACCACGAGAATAGAAAAGACACACCAATTAAAAGAAAAGAAAAAAATAAAAAAAATAAAAAAAGAAGATTTTATCTCTTCTTTTTCTTCTTAGCTTTTACCTTTTTTGCAGATTTCTTTCTCCCTCTGACCATCTTGGCACGGGCAACATTACCCTGCTTGTCGATAAAGTACAGGTATCCAGAAACCTTTTTAACACCGACTTTGGTGACCTTATCTTTCTTCTGTTTTCCCTTGCTTCCGCCGCCTCTGGCCATTCTGGCTCGAGAAATGTCTCCCTGTTTATCGATAAAGTACAGGTAACCTTTTTCCTTTTTAACTCCAACTTTTGCTACAACTTCTGCCATTTTTTAGTTCACCTCTAAAAAGTCTTATTGGATAAAGAGTTCTTGAGAAGCAATAAACTCTCACCCTCTTAACGTCTAAGAGCAGAGGTTGTTCTTAAAGTTTTTGGTTTTGAAGAGGCAGAAAAAGGTTTTGGCTGTGACGTCACTGCCGGAGAAGTAATCAGATATCGTCAATTTATCTTTTTTCTACTTGTCGATAAAAAATAAGGGCGACGACAAATCCTATTATCGCAGCGACAAGAACAGAGTAAAGGCCGATTGATTTCAGAAGCAGGCCGAACACAATTGTCGCTGCAAGGGCAAAAATAAACTGCCATCTCGAGTGATAGAGAATGTGCCAGCCAGGAGACTTGGGCACAGGAATAAGAGAATACAGGGCTATGAGAAAGTTCATGTGAGCGAGGCTGAAAAAGAGCTCTGTTCTTAGGAAATAGTAGATTATATAGAAAAGAACAACAAGCATCAAGCTGCCTAAAAAACCGCTCATGCCTATCTCTGCAAGATCTTTCATTCCTGTCTCATGCTTCAAAGCGCCAATGCGGACGTATTTTAATAAACTAATATAGAACAAACCAGGGATAAATACTATGGCGGTTCCTGAGGAAACAAAACATATGATTATGGCGGCGATGAGATAATAAATGTTAACATCATATTCTGACTTGTGGCCTGTGCGGATGGCTGCAACCTTCTGCGTAAATATGTGAAAAAAAAGAAACAGGCCAAAGAACACTGCAGCAAAAAAGAAATTCACCAAACCGGCCGCGGCATCAAATGACTTGTCTCCCCATTTTGTGAATGTCAGGATAAAGGCACAAACTACGGCCGTCAGTATAAAACCCTGCTTTTCGTTGTTATTGAATTCCCAGTATTGTTTAAGATTATAGGACTGCGACATTAGATGCTCTCTGTTCAAAAGGGTTTATATGTGTTTTTGTTTTTCAGGCATCAACCAGATAGCGGCACCCCACAAATCCAAAACATGTAAGCTGCATTACAAATCAATCCAGCGACTGGTCGCGCAAGCAAGACAAACACCCTGCAGAACTCTCAGTCAAAACTTGGTTTTCAGGCGTTAACCTATTCAGAATAACAAAAATTCGCTGCTCGGTGCTATCCCCGACCTAAAGGCACAGGGTATTTACGCGCCTCGCTTAAAGGCGAATTTTTGGAACAAGTAAATCCTGTGGATTTACTGTTCAGGAAATTCTTTAGGAATTTCCTTGAATAGTAAATTTCGACCTGAAGGTCGGGGTATTCATCATCCCCCGGCAATTTCTCCCGAAGTCGAAATTTCCTATAATTTCTCAATGTCTTCTGCAAGAGCCTTTGCATGACCTGCGCCTATAACGCAGAGTATCTTTTTTTCAGGATTACTTTCCAATAATGCAGATATGTTTTTAGCCATAAATCTGTTCCTATCTGTTACCAAAACTCTATAGAACGAGGGATATCTTTTTTTAAGTTTTAAAAGAAGAGAATCAACCAGCTCCTCGCTTGGTATTTCCTGGATGTTGAACGGCAGGCTTTCTTTTTTCCTGAAAGGAGCAAATACAATGTCTGCAATAAATCTTATCTTGTCGCGCGCCTTTGTTTTCTTTGAAAACGATTTCAGAGTTATCCTGATGTCTTGGTCTATCAGGGCAACTTGCTTGCCGTGCTGTTTTGCAAGGTTGACTGCCAGGAGCATGTCAGAACCCGGCTTCACTCCTGTTATTGTCCCAAGCTTTCTCTGCAGGTATGAGCCGATAAGTGCAAAAAAATACCCCTTGAACCCTATCTTGAATATTGCGAGAGGATTTGACGACGGCTTTGCATCGTGCAAAAGGGCGAAAAGCCTGTTTCTGTCGAGCTCGACTGCAACAATGTCGGGGTTGCTCTTTGCAAATGCATCATGGACTATTGTGAGGGAATCTCTCGCAACATGGCTTGTTCCGACTATCACAAGGTTTTTCAGCAGGGCTTGTTTATCCATGAGAGAAAGAACTGTGGAGCATAATATAAATGTTGCGGGATGATACGATCTGACTGTGTCTTAGACATTTGTTGAATTTTCGAGCTATTTGTCGGCGCATACGCCAAATAATCCTGCAATGCGCGATTTTAGCAAATTTTATAAAACTGACTGTTCATATAAAGGTGCATGACAAAGATTGTTTTGATTTCGTGCGCAAGCAAAAAACTCAACCATTGCTCTAAAGCCAAGGATTTGTATATAAGCCCCCTTTTCCAAAAAAACATGCACTATGCAAATTCTCTTAATCCTGATAAGATTTTCATTCTTTCTGCTAGATACGGGTTATTGAGGCCTAATAAGGAGATATTGCCCTATAATAAAACATTAAACAGAATGGGCTCTGGCGAGATCAGAAAATGGGCGTTTTCCGTGCTAGAACAATTGAAAAAAGAAGCTAATCTTGAGAGCGACGAATTCATATTTTTAGCTGGTGAAAAATACAGGAGATTCCTGCTTCCGAGCATCAAACACTACAAAACTCCCATGCATGGATTAGGCATTGGCAAACAGCTTAAGTGGCTCTCGGAGAGGATTAAAGATGAGTGAAGACTGCCGCACAATTCATCAATGGTTCAATGAGATGAAAAAATATTCTTTTCCTTTTGAGGAGAAAGAAATACCTGAAAATGGTATCTATGTGCTATTTGAAAAGGGAGAATCTGCGCATGGAACACACAGGATTGTAAGAGTCGGCACGCACACAGGCGATAATAACTTAAGAGCAAGATTAAAAGAACATTTTATCAATGAAGTCAAAGACAGAAGCATTTTCAGGAAAAACATCGGCAGATGCCTACTGAAAGACGACCCTTTTCTAAAAAAATGGGAGTTAACCCCGCTGATTGTTGATGTAAGAAAAAAAAATCCCGACATTGATTTTGAAAGACAGAAAGATATTGAAAAGAAAG
>JAZDFJ010000125.1:0-2789 GCA_043807995.1 Candidatus Woesearchaeota archaeon | reverse complement strand
TGGAGAATTTAGCTTGCGGGAAACTGCATTCGATTCTTATAAGGCGAACAGGACTGCAGGATCGACGACTAGGGCAAGTGCGCCTGTTTCGCATCAGTCTCAGAGGGTAGGCACTGCAGTCCAGGGTATGTTTGCAGGACTTGGAAGCACTCTTGCAAGCTTCAAGTCAGTTGGTCATCGTTTCCGCAGGAAAAAATCAGAGCAAGGGCGTACTGATCCGCCTCATGAAATAGAGCCTGAAGAGGATAATAATGGTCCTGGGTTTTTCAGGAGACTTGCCGATTATCTTGTCGACACAAATCGCTATGCACAGGCAAGACTATTCCATGGCGAATCAAAAGATTATGATCGCCCGTCATTGATGGATGTCCTCACTAATGATAAGTGGAGAAATCTGCATGTTGTGAGAGCAGTGGATAACTGGTTCTATGACCACAGACGTGGCCTGGATGGGGTTGTTTTTGGCCTTGTTGTTGCAGCAATTCCAGCAATGCTTGTCATGAGTGCGAAACCGCCGAAAATTAGTGACACTGCATCCAGTACGTTGGCAGAATACACTAGTGCAGAACAAGCTATCCAAGAAGCCCAGCCAGCAATGATCAGTTTCATTCCTCAAGCAAGAGCACTGAACCTTCCTCAAGTAGCTCAGCCTCCTCTTACTCCAAGCACAATCCTGACAAGCGACTTAGGTCTTCTCGTCGATACTGCCATCACTGAAACTGAAGGATCGTCAATAACGCATGTTGTAGCGTACACAACAACACCTAACAACAACGAGAGACTTGTCTTTGAGAAATATTATCCCAAAACTGGCGACAATGTATCTTCCATTGCTCTGCGAACAAAAAATGCATATCATCTGTCGACTCCCATCTACGGGGAAGGCGGTTTAGTGAGCATGATCAAAGCAGAAAATAATCTTCCTGAAAATGCCATGATTTTTGCAGATGAGACTCATCAGCGAGAACCCTTGCGCATTCCTATTCCTTATGACAAGGCTCTCGATACAGCCAGTAAAGCATATATGAACGGGACTACGCTTGTGCGGAGTGTTTCTCCATTCAAAAACTTGGACAGAAAAGACGTCAAGGAACACGCGTATAGGCTTGCAGCTCAAGAAGGACGCCAGCTGAGATTCGATCAGACTCAGCTCCCTGAGGAGTTGCGACAGTATGACAAGATATGGGCAGAGCAAAAAGCGAGCGGGATGGATTCGGCGTCCATTGCAAACAACTTCAGCCAGATCATGAGGGACGTGTATGGCATCGGTATGGGTGCCTCCATATCCAAAGTGAACAGAACGATAAGCAAGCATAGATAATCCTCTCCTGTTCTGATTCTATAGTCATTTTTTTAAAGGAGCATTCTGTTCTGTACACTATGACCCGTATTGCCGTCGTTGAAAAGGCGAAATGCTTTCCGCAGCGCTGTGGAAACTACCTCTGCATCAGGCTCTGCCCTGTGAATCGCACAGGGACTGACTGCATTCTTCAGGATGATGACAAGAAGATCAAGATCATCGAGGAGACCTGCACGGGCTGTGGCATTTGCGTGAACCGCTGTCCGTTTGGCGCAATCAACATCATCAACCTGCCAGAAGAATTATCCAAGCCACCAATCCACCGCTACAGCAAGAATGGCTTTAGCCTCTACAACTTGCCTGCACCTGTCTTTGGCAAGGTCGTCGGTATCATTGGCAGAAATGGCATTGGCAAGTCCACTGCAGTCAAGATCCTTGCAGGAGTCATCAAGCCCAATATGGGCAACTTTGAAAAACAGCCAACAGAAAAAGAGGTCCTAAATTCTCTTGAGCCTCTTTCAATAACTCAAGGCTTAACTTTTGTTGTTTGTTTTCTGCTAATTGGCTAACTTCAGAAAACAGACTTAAAGCATCCCTTATATCCCCGCTTGTCTGATAACAATATCTTGAAATATTAGCTAAAATCTCCCTGTCAAAACTGCCTTTTTCTAACCCTTTTTTAGCCCTTTCCAAAAGAATATCTGCGATTTCCTTAGCATTATACCTTTCAACAATTAACTTTTCTGGATGCAATCTGCTTTCAATTCTCGAGTCTAAGCTTTTCAAAGCTTCGCTTTTATTTGAGATAAGAATCACATTTGCAGAAGTATTTTCCAGAATAGGAGTTAAAATCTCTTGCTGAGCCCTATCTTTTTCTATTAACTTATCTATTTCATCAAAAAGAAAAACAATCTTCTTTTGTCTTTTAGTCTTTAGAACTTTAATCAAATCTTCAGCCAACTGCCCCCTACTTTTTCCAGATTCAAAGTAAGGCACATCTCGAATTGTATAAATTATTCTTTTAGTTATTGAAGCAAAAGTATTTTCTGTTGAGCAATTTATTTCAATAAGCTTAGTATCTCTAAGTTCTTGAACAGCCTTTCTAACAGTTACAGTTTTACCAGTTCCCGTATCTCCCAAAATAAGAATATTGCCTATACCTATTCTTACTTTATCCTGAATTTTCTTTTTTAACTCATCACGAAACAGCAGTTTTTCGGGTAAGTATTGACTTGTTAAAACTTGAGGATCTTTAATAATTTTCATTTTACTTCCCTGAATTTAGTTTATTTAGCTCAGAAACAAGTGCTATCTCTAAGTTTAATGGCTGTAAGGCTTTGTTAAGGGCTGTTTGGAAAGCTTTTATCTCAAGGATAAGGGTTTGTATATCCTCTGCGTTAGATGCCCTAATTCTTTTAGCAAATAATGCCTGAAGACAAGATTCTATTGAAGAATAATATCCTTCTACAAATTCTCTGCCATTTTCATC
>JAZDFJ010000124.1:0-10780 GCA_043807995.1 Candidatus Woesearchaeota archaeon | reverse complement strand
TTTTTCCTTTCCAGGAAGGTCTCCGGGACCTTTGGGATGTGTAAAGCAGTCCTCTATCTGCCTTGTTAAGAGGTTAATGGATTTTTCATAAAAACTTCCTGCAAAAACAGCCTTTCTCATTGTCTCACCAAGAAAAGTTATAAGACTCCTATTTATATCTCTTTCTGTTTGAAGATTTGTAGCACCTAGCGAGTTTTCAGAGTTGAACAATCGAATACGATTAAACCGGGTAACAAATGACTGCAAAAGCGAGACAAGCGTGCTACAAAAGAGCCATGACAAAGCCGGATTATTAAAAAAAGGTATTTGTTTAGCTTCCTCAGGTTGAAATCCTTGCGAATAACAAGTGAGCCCGTTGCGCGGGGTTGTCCCAGAACAGTTTCGGCTGTTCGAAGCGAGAGGCGACATTCAGCTTTGCTGAAGTCCCCTGAGCTGGACGTGCACTCTTTGTGGTATTTCGAAGGAATACTACGATTGCATTGATAACAAAAACCGCGGGTTTTTGGAACAACTAAATCCAGGGGATTTAGTGGGACAAGAACCTTTTGTTCTTGGAACGAGAAATTCCAAAGGAATTTCGCGTGAAGGTACGTCTTATCGGGGGCGCAGGGCAATCGGATTCAGAGTCGAGGATTTCAAAGATGCTAAACAAATACAGAAAAAGAAAAAAATTATATCCTGAGCCATCCTGTCAATGTCTGCCAGGTTTTCGGATCAGGGTCTGTGATGAGAAGCACTGTACCGGTTTGGACTGACTCTTCTGGAACTGTCTCTCCCGCGTCTTCAAGCCAGGTTTGTATCTGCGTCAGTACATTTGCCATGCCCTCAACCTCTATAGTCATGTAATCGTGTGCTGTGTCGTCAACATAGACTGCCTGGAATTTCTTAGTTCCATCTTTTGCTATGTATAATTTATTGAAACCGACAATGTCCTCATTGAAAAGCTTTTGATCAGGATCGTCAGGATCTTCTATGTCGAATATCTTGTTGAACAATTCTCTCAAAAGATTCCATAACTGCTCAAAAAGAGTCGGGCCTTCAAATTCGCTTATGCTTTGCTGGCTGAAAACAACAAGATTAAAGTCTTTATTGTAATACACTTTCATCTCTGCATTGAATCCCTGCGGGAATCCTGTTTTTGTAACAGTGCAGTCTTCGAAAAAGTTGGAGCCGTCATTGTCAACTCCGCTGCAGTCAACAGCAACTGTTATTCCGGATGCGCCTGTTGCACCAACAACATTGGCCAGGAAAGTCCTTGCTAAAGGCTGTATTTGAGTGTCTATAGTGTCAGTGTCTGACTCCGGAAGGGCAACGCCGACCATTGCAAATTTCTGCACAGGAGTTCCATGCTCGTAATAGAGAGTGCAGTGATTAGGAGCAAAGCCTGTTGCTGTAGCAGGATCTGTTGTTTCTCCAGGAGAGATCAACACACTTGAAGGCTCTCCGCAGAACAATCTGTATTTGTTCTTGTTTTTTGTGTAATCATAAAACTTTGAGGCAATAATCCTTAATTTGCCTGCAGAGGCAATCTCTTTCCAGCCCTCTTCAGTGCAGTAGAAGCTGCCCGCAAGCTCGCCGAGGGTGTGAACCTCGAGATTCGGATCAGTTGGACCCAACGAGGTAGTATCTGAAAGATATGATTTGTAAGCAATGCTGTAAGTTGTTGCTGCGGCTGTTGGAACACAGGCGTGGAATTTGCCTGCAGTTGTGTCGCCGATGTTTGAGTCGTAGTACAGTACAAATTTATCTTCATCCTCTTTAGAGGTTTCATAAGCAATATGATTGCTTAAAACTCTCCTGCCAAACCAGCAGCCTGCTGCGATATCTGTTTCATATTCTCGAATGAATCTATTGCCGGTTGTTGTTATATATTGGTCGTCTCCGCAGCATTTCTTTCCTGTCCATGCAAATGCCATCTGGCTGCTGCAGGCTGCAAAGTGGTCTCCTAAATAAGTATCGTCATCAGCAGGATCTAAGTCACCGATCCAGCCAGTTCCTGCGCAGTAGCGCACATTGTCAGGATTTGTTGAATCAGTAGTTGTATCTCTGCGCAAGAATATTGTATCGATAAGGAATGTGACATCGCCTGTTGAAGTCAGTTCAATCCAATCAACATTAGAGATAACTTGATTGAAATTCTGCGTGAATACAGAATTCGTTAAAGGTATGATGACATGATGCCAAGTGTCCTTACTGCTGCCTGTGCTTGAATATTCTTTTACCTGGATAGTATTAGTTGCTGTTTGCCCTTTCATCAGTTTCAGCACAGGGAATTTTGTTGAATCACTAACAGCAATGTCAAATTCTAAATAGGAAAAACCTGACCAATCTTTTCTTTCAGGAAAAGATGAACCAAAATCAGCATAATCAGAGCTAGATGTTAATATCATTTTTTGAACACCATCAACTCTCTCAGTTGAACCCGATGGCGTGTAGATAAAAGTCCTGAATTCATAAAGCATATTGCCAAGATTTGTTTTCTTAAGATCATTATGGTCTGCTAGGCAAATAGGGTTGTTATAATTAACATTTTCACAGCAATAATTCATAATGTTTTTGTTGTTCATATCATAGCAAATGAACTTGTCGCTTTCCGAAAATGCGACTGCGGGATAACTAAAATCAGCATCCTCTGTTTGGTCATCTTGGCATGCGTCTCCAACTCCGTCATCATCTGCATCTTCCTGCTGCGGATTAGCCACATCAGGACAATTATCGTCAACATTAGGTATTCCATCTGTGTCATCGTCTCTTGTCATATCTAGACAAAGGATAGGATTGTCTCTGCATTGAGTTTCAGGCAACTCGTTATTTTGACCAGGGTCGGGTGTCGGCTCTTCTACCTGATTTCCAGACTCGCATGCTGTTACCTGACAAGTAGGACCATCCGCATATACACAACATATCCGATCTTGATGCGGGCAGTTGCAGGGATTTTCTTCGGTTTCATCTGCTGACGGGTCATCCGGAGAGGTTGGCAGAACACCATACCTCGTCAATTTCATGCCGTTTAATCTGCCTGCGATATTATCAGTGTCTCCACTTGTTGCTGCGTCGCAGACATACCAGTTGTCATAGTTGCTTATTACATCTATTGTGCCTGCTATTGTTCTGACAACATGAGGCACTCCTGATAAATCAGACTTTATCCATGAATACTTGTTTAGTGTTGGGTCAGGGTCTTTTTCGCAGAGGAATGTATTTGAAGGATCAATATATTTGTAATCTCCCAATGGAGCGATTTCCACATTGTCAAAGAATATCTGCTTGTCAGCAGCATCACCGCAATTGGCATTTGTTCGCAATTCTATGACAACATCCGCAGAACCAGTTCCAGCATTAGTACTAAATATCTTTTGAACAGTAAAGCCTCTTGAAGAATCATCCAAAATTCTGTTATTTGTGCCAATAATCAAATCAGCGGTTCCCTGTTTTGCAGAAACATAGCCGACAATCTGGTTTCCTGATTCAGGAGTACACGCAACTGTATTGGCAAAAAAGCTTAAAGCATAAGGTTTGCCTTTCTCCAAAGAAACTGATATTCTCGCTGCTTTTTGTGACGGAACAATCAAGCATTTAGTGCCTTGGCACTGATCTGCTGAGTTTATTGATGCACCAGAATCAAACGTCCATCCCTGAGTTCCGGATGTTCCTTCAAAGTCAGATGAAAAGGTTATATCGTCTCCGCAGCAGCCATCGGGAGCATTAGGGTTTTGAACATCTTCTTTGAAATCCTGGCCAATTGCAGACGAGCAAGCAGTTTGACAGTCTTCATCGTTAAAATCTATATCCTCATCGCCATCATTACTGATTCCATCATTGCATGATTGCGGATAGAAAAGATCTTCGCGGTCATAGTCGCAGTTCTTTACTCCGGGCGTACCATCAAGCCCACCTATTCCCTGATGACAAGTAGAGGGATTAGCTGTAGCACAATTTGGTTGCTGAACATCAGTGCAACCTTCGCCAGCAATACCGCCTGAACCACCTTGACCGCCTTCTGCAACATAGCCAGAAGATGTACAAGTTCCAAAATTACCTTGCTTTATCCCTGCTATAACAGTAATATCGCCTGCAATGCCTCCGGCACCGCCTGCACCGCCACCACCATCGTCTTTGTTATCATTGCCTCCATTTCCTTGATCAGTGCCGCCTATGCCGCCAGCACCCCCCGGGGCTCCATTTGTCTTGATAGAGCCTGTTCCTGCTATTTTAGCAGCAGTAATCTTAATATCTCCTCCTGAAGAACCACCTGCACCACCGCCACCGCCATAAAGCCATGAACCTGGTCGGCCATCAGCCAAATCAATAATTTGTCCTTGTGTGCTTAAAACTCCGTCTATTGTCAAAGTTCCTGCAACAATAAATTCAATATTAGCGCCTCTTGAACCACCAACTCCTGGACCGCCACCACCAGAGCCTCCGCCTTGATGCCCTGTAAATCCTATCGCCTGAGGACATGCTTTGCCGCCGTTGCCCCCATCATAGCCTACACCATCATCACTACTGCCGCAACAATTATCTCCTCCGCAACCTTGTCCCCCGTATGAGCCATGAAGACAAGCAGGCTCCCAAAAATCAGGAGCTAACTGTGTTTCAGAAGATACCGGGATTTGAAAACGTAAAGTAACTCCTTCATTAATTGTTAAATCATTAAATGTAAAGACAACAAAAGTATTTCTTGCCTGTGCAGGAATGTTCACAACCTGATTAGAATTAATGACACAATCAACAGCTTCTGCATTGCCAACAGGCACTTCTCTTCCACCAGGTGTCCCATCATCGCAAACAATTTTATTTACATTAGGAGCGTTAGGGCCTGGAATGCATAAACAGGAGCAATCACAAGTAGCACACCCCTGATCACAATCTCCACTGTAGCCCGGGATATACCCTGGTTCACAATAATTTAAGCCAGTTTCTCTACAACCACAGTTGTCGGGTTCATGAGGGTCTCCGCCCACCTCATTGGTGCAACAATTGTCTCCGGCTGCACAGCCAAATGCAAAACTCGCGCGCACAATCATCAACAGAATCAAGAATATCAAAAGCATCTTTTTCTTCAACATCAACACACCCTCTTTTTTATTGTATAAAGCGTAATAATAAAGCTATATCTTTTAATAAAAAGCTCCTTTAAAAATATTATGCTTTTAAACCCTTCTCAAGCCTGAAATGCAGCTCATCCATTGCCTTTTTCGCTGCTCCTGCATCAGCCCCTAAAACAGTGAGCAGGGATGCAAGGTCTTTAGGGGCTCTCATCTGGAAAGGGTTTTCTGCAAATGACGCAATAATCATTCTGAATTTGTATTTCTTCTGCAGCATTATGTTCTGCATGAACCTGCCAAGCATTATCCTCTGCTGTTCTTTGCTGCTAAGCAGCAAGCCAAAATCCAAAGCAATTATCTTGTCTTTTTCCTTGGAGAGCTTTGCCAAAACCTGGTTCAGCCCAGAGTTTCTCGAGTGCATAAAGTCTTTTTTATCATCAAATTCCTGATCAAAAACAATGTCAATCATTCTTGACTCGAAACCCTGCTTTTCAGGATATGACAATAGGATATCAAATCTTTTCCTTAAACTGCCGCACCTGTTCATGTCTTTGACTATAATCCCTGAAAACAGCTTAAGCCTTGTTTTCTTTCTTAGCTCATTGAGATTCGCAGGCTCTGAATCATAAAGAAAAACCAATCCTTTCACGCCCAGCTTTTCAGCCATTCTGACAAACTCTTCTTCATTACCACCAGGCACCACAATATCGATGAAGTTCATATACAGCAGGAAAAAGGCAACATTTTAATAATTTGCTGTTTTCTTTGGCTGAATGCAGGGAAGAATTCAAAAAATAATAAGCACATCAGGGTTTTGCTCGAGAAGAAAAGCAGAAGAGCTTATAGCAGAGGGCAGGGTTGCTGTAAATGGCAGGACAGCAGATATCGGCGACTCTGCTGATTCTAAAAAAGACGAAATCACAATAGACGACATTCCCATTGAAAAGGGAACCAGAAAGCTGTATATTCTCGTGCACAAGCCAAAAGGCTATGTCTCGACAACAGCATCCTCTGAGGGAAAAAATGTGCTTGATTTAGTTCCTTTTGAGGAAAGGCTTTTTCCAGTGGGCAGGCTTGACAAGGACGCATCTGGCCTGGTTATCCTGACAAATGACGGACTATTCGCGAACAGGGTGATGCATCCGAGCAATAAAGTCGAGAAAAAATACTTTGTAAAGCTCAATGGTTTCTTTGACAAGAAGCTGAAAGCAGAGATTTACAATGGAGTTCAACTGAGAGATTGCGTTGTAAAGGGCAGGGTTCTGGTCCTCTCAAAAAATACTCTTTTCCTGACTATTGTGCAGGGCCAGAACAAGGTAGTGAAGAGGCTGTTCAGCAAGCTCGGCTTCAGGGTTGTCCAGCTTGCAAGAACGCAAATCGGGGATGCGAAACTTGACGTGAAATCAGGCAAGTGGAGGCACCTGAAGCATTATGAGATATCCGGATTGATGAATGCACAGGGGGAAAAAGAAAAGAACAGGAAAGAAAAACCCCGCCGAAAGGTTTGACAATAAGAAATTCTGTCATTTTAAGCACGCGCTCGGCAGTTACTTCCGTATGTCACAGCCAAAGGCTCAACGGGTGTTCACTTCCTCACAGCGCATGCGGTTATGGAAGTGCAAACGGCTTTAAAAGGTTAATGATTTACACGGCTTTGTCCGGAATCTCGCTTTCGCTCGATTCATAGTCGCCTTGAAAATTTCAGATTATCTGGTTGTAAGGTGCTGCGCCCCCGATAAGACGTACCTTTATCAATGCAATCGTGCTATTCTTATCGGAACAGCACAAAATGTACATGGTCTGCTTTTAGGGGACTGAGCAGAGCGAATGTCGCCTAGCTCGGTCAAACCTGATAAGGGTTGAGGGACAACCCCGCGCAACGCACCAGATATTGCTTTCTCAGGAAATTTTCACCTGAGGGCGACTTTTTGGACAAAGCCGATTTACACATACAAAAAAGAAATTTTTATAAAGCTGAGAAATTGAATCAAGTAATAAAGAAGAGGTGATCTTTTGTTTGCACTGGCAATCATCATAATTATTGTAATAGTAGCACTGATTGTGTTCTCGATAATATTCAGCACAGTAAAATGGCTTGTCAAGCTGGCATTCTACACGGCAGTAATCCTTTTTTTCGCCCTTTTTATCTGGGGAGTCCTGTTCATGAGGGACTTCAATGATTTCAGCAGGAATTTTGAAAGCTCGAAGAATAAGGTATTCCTTATTGAAAATTCAGAGATAATCGCCGGAGTCGGCCTTGACTTTACCAAGGAAAACACAAGCATCAGTTTTGAGGAATATCTCGAAGAGGTGAACGGACAGTACAGAAAAGAGGAGTTTGAGCGAATAAAAGGCGAGAGCTATAAAATAATATTTGTTGACATCGAGACCTTAAAGCACATGCGTCTCGACGACAAAATATTCGAATATGGAATTGTCAACCTGACAAAATCAGAGATAATCAATATCCTGGAGAGCGATTCTCCGTTTGAGACTGCAGCAGAATACATCTCAAGCAAGACGCAGACAGATGCGAGCACTGCAGAAGCTGAGCTGAAAAAAGGCTTTAAAACAGAGGAAAGCCTGAAAGCCTTCTTTTTCACCCCCATGACCAGAGAGATTCTCAATCCTGAAAACGTGCTGAATTTCGTATACGAGCTGAAAAACAAAAGGATTATCGTCTATACAGAAACATCAATGTTCAGGACAGTCAAGAGCATGCCTGACTTTCTGATAAACTCGCTTGTCAGCGACCGAAAGTTTGAAAAAGCAGAAGTGCTTAGAACAAAGATAGCAGGCATAACAACCGCGGTGAAGGATGTTGCCCGCACATTCGGCGGTGGATAAATGGCTTTTTGGAACAAGAAAAAAGACGATGGATTTGACTTTGGCATGGCTGGCCAGCAAAAAAACAGCAATAATGATATCGGGCTGCCGCCTTTGGACTTCCCCGAAGCAATGCCTACAGAGCAGAAGCCAAGCCCTTTTGGCGCTGAGCCTCCGGGATTCAGCAACCAGGGAATGATGCAGCACAACGCTCCGGAATCGTTTCCTCAGCAGAACAGCTTCAATGCTTCAGGACCAATGCAGCCCTCTCCCTCCCAAAACCCTGCTTTCGAAAATATGCAGAGAAATATCGAGATCCTTGTTGCAAAAGTAGACTCTATAAAGGCACAGCTTGAAGTTGTCAACCAAAGAATAATCAAAATTGAAAGAATTGCAGATGAAGAGAAAAACAGCCAGCAGACAAAGGTTTGGTAAATACCAGATTTACACCCTGGTCTTATTTCTTGGCGTATTGGCAATTGACATAATAAGCAAACACATAGTATTCTATAACGGAATCAAAAGGGATTTTGGCTTTTTTGCAATAAACATTGTCACAAACACAGGGATCAGCTTCGGGCTTTTTCAGGGCAACAACACCCTTTTCATAATTGTCTCGCTTGCCATCTTTTTTGCCCTTGTTTATTTTTTCAAATGCTTTAACAGGCGGGAAAGATATTTTGCCGCGCTAATCGGCGCAGGGCTTGTCGGGAACATGCTGGACAGGATTATCAGGGGATTTGTGATTGATTTTATAGACTTTAAATTCTGGCCCGCATTCAATGCTGCAGATGCCTCGATTTTTATCGGCGTACTCGGCCTGATTGTGCTGCTGGTGAAGTCAGAAATAGAAAAGCAAAAAGGCCCTGAGAGACAATTCTCATCTAGAATCTGATAGAACATGGCAGAGTTAAATGCTGAAGTTTGAAGTTCAGAATTCTTCCTCATTCTCGAGTTTGTCAAGCAAACCCTTGCTCTTAAGCCACTGAATCTGGGTTGGCTTGTATTTAAAGATAATATCTCCCCTTGTTTCTCCGCTAAACTCCCACGGCTCGACGAGAACAACATCTCCGACCCGAACCCACAATCTTCTTTTTAGCCTTCCGGGAATCCTGCAAACTCTTGTCTTGCCGTCAAGGCAGCGGACATTGCACCTCGAGCCTCCAAGCCTCTGCTCCAGTATGCCCATTGTCTGAGTTCCTTTGGGCAGTTTTACCCTGCTTATATCCTCTTCAAACTGAACATTTTCTCCAGCGCCCTTGGCTTTAAGTTTATCTCCAACTTCCATAAAGATGGAAAACTGCGCTTAATTTAAATATGTTGCGATATAAATCGAACGCGTGTAAAATCTCGCCGGAGATTCAGAGAGATTCAATACACAGTATTGAATGTCACCAAGCCCAATCAAACCCGATAAAGCTTTCTGCTTCTTTTTTTAGAGAACTTCGGCAAAGCTGGATGTTGTTTAGCTTGATCAAGTTTGGCAGGGTTTCCTGCTTCTTTTTTAGGGAACCTCGGTGAAGCTAGATGTTGTTTAGTTTGTTCTAGTCTGATAAGGTTTTTTGTTTCTTTTTTTTTAGGGGGCTTCGGCAGGGCCGAATGTCGCCTAGCTCGATCAAACCCGATAAGGTTTGGGCGAAAACTATATAAAACGATTCTCTCAGGCTAAGGGTATGGTTTTAGAATCATTTATCAATCCCTTCAAGGCAGAACAGCATCCCAGCAGGATGTTTTTTCTCGGATTATTGTACTTTACTATCAGCATATTTCTGAGCCTTCTGGTTTTCAGGACATACTCGAGCCTGATGATGGTGTTTTTCACTACAATGGCTTCAATACCGCTCATATATAACACTCTGAAAATGGAGGAGGAAAAAGATCTTAAAGACCTCACTGAAACGGCTCTTCTGAAAGAGCATTCAAGAGCGCTGTCATTTTTCATGGTCCTTTTTCTCGGAATAACAACAGCGGCAGTATTTTGGTATGTTGTGCTGCCTCCGGATACAGTATCCATACTTTTTGAATCACAGACAAACACAATAACCTCGATAAATGGGGGTGTTGTGGGAGCTGCATTCCGGGTAAACTTGGGAGTTTTCGGCCATATCCTGCTGAATAATTTTAAAGTGATGGTATTCTGTATCTTATTCTCTTTCATCTATGGCTCTGGAGCAATCTTTATCCTTTCATGGAATGCCACTGTAATCGGAACAGCCATAGGAAACTTCATAAGAACAAACCTTGCATTGGCAACCTCAATGCTCGGCCTTGAAAAAGCAGGCCATTATTTCCAGATAATTTCTATCGGGCTGTTCAAATACGCCATTCACGGAATCCCCGAGATACTCGCATACTTTACAGCAGGCCTTGCAGGCGGAATAATATCTGTTGCTTTGATAAAGCACGATTTTGGCACAAGAAAGTTTGAGCACATACTTTTTGACTCTGCAGACCTGCTCATAATAAGCCTTCTTATGCTTGTGCTTGCCGCATTTCTCGAGGTTTATGTTACTCCGGTAATATTCTGAACTAATTTTTTCAGGCTTTAATATTTGTGATGTAATCGTGGAATGAAGTGTTGATTGAAAATAAAACAAAATCTGCCAGAGCTGTGCAATGCCCCTGCAAAAAAATTCAGATTATGGCACTAATAAAGACGGGACAAAAAACAGCGAATATTGCTGCTTTTGCTTTAGGGAAGGGAAATTCACAGATGAGGGCATCACTATGAATGAAAAAAAAGAACAGCTGGTCAGGATAGCTGTGGAAAAAATGGATATGCCTGAAGAAAAAGTGCGGGTGCTTGCCAATGTCACATTGCCGAAACTCAAGAGATGGAAAAAGTAATCCGCTGAAAAAAGGCGAACGCATGGTCGCAATCGGCAGGGCTCTTTATGTCGTTGATG
>JAZDFJ010000123.1:0-2825 GCA_043807995.1 Candidatus Woesearchaeota archaeon | reverse complement strand
TTAGCTGTATTTTTTAAATCCCAGCTCCTTTGCCTTATCCCTAAAGCACTGTCTACACAAGCCAATTTTATATTGATTGACTATTGTTCCTCTCCTTCCACAGTTTCTGCATACCATTTTTGCTTTTCCAGTTGTTCGTTTCTTGGGAGCATTATGTTTCATGTATTTGGCTGCCTTTACAGGCTTGCTGTTCAATTGCGTAAACGCTTTTTTGTAATCTTTTGCTGTCATTGCTCCTCCTCATTTTTTCCAGTTAATATCTCAACACCAAATTTCTGCTTGACAAAATCCATTGCCTCATCGCGTGCTATTGTATGTTTCTTTCCCACTTTTGCAGTTTTATAAGCTCTTTTCTTGACCCTGTATCCTCTTCGTGTAAGAGTTACAGCAGCCTCAAGCCCTATGATTCCAATTGAGACATCATACTCAACACCTGGAATGCGGATATACTCATCAACGCCGAATGAAAAGTTTCCAGTTCTGTCAAACTTTCTCTGATTAATTCTAAAATCGACAGCCTCCAGCAGCCTCTTTAATATCTCTTCTGCTTTTTTGCCTCTAAGCGTTACTTTCGCAGCAACAGGAAGTCTTGGCCTCAATCCCCATCCCGGAATTCTCTCCATTGTTCTTGTTCTCAGGCATTTGCCTCCAGTTATGGCTTCAAGAAGCTTGACTGCTTTGTCAAGATTCTCTCCAGGGCCTCCTGCACCAATGTTAAGCGTGACTTTCTCCACAAATATTTCTTTCATTGGATTCATTTTTTCTTTACCTCTATCTCAGGAGTTTTTTCTCCGACGACAAATGCATAATCCTTAAGTGTTGTATAATCCTTTCCATCAAGCTCAAAGACAATCAAAGATTTTCTCAGTGCATTTCCTGCAGTCACATCTTTGAGTTTTCCAAGCGCTCCTATGTGTTTTCCACCGTACATTAAAATGAGATTGCTTTTCTCAAGCTTTAGGATTTTTACTATTTTCTTTTTCTCAAGGTCATAAACAACACTGTCCCCCATATTGCCTTCAAATTTGTCAATAATCATATTTCTTCCATCGTGGAAATTAATCTGCACTTTTCCTTTCTTCAGCACTTTCTTTCCGATTACTTTAAGCAGTTTAAGTGATTTCTCTCTTGCAGGAGCAAGATTCAGTTTTCCTTTTTCATCAAGCACAACTCTATAGCTCTCTCCTGACTGCTTTATCTCAAATAAATCCATCAAGCCCACAGGATAATCATATTTTTTTCTTACAACTTTATCAATCAAAATATTTCCGTCATTAAGTATTTTTTTTACCTCTTTTGCTGTCTTTGCGTACTTCAATATATTTTTAAGTATAAGATGAATAGGCAGGCAGTTCTCAATTGCATGAGCGCCAGGGCTAGGTCTTACTATCCATCTGCCATAAGCCTTTCTGTCAACAGGCCAGGTTTTTGGCACAGCCAGCGTAGATAAGTGATTTTTTCCCATTTTATTTTCTCTCAAGAGATTTCTTTCTCTTCTTATCCTCCAAATTCAATTCAGTAATCATCAGGTTTGAAGGGTCAAGAGGATATGCTATCTTGTTGCCGTCCATTTTGATGATTTCAACTCCTGAAACATAAACTCTTTTGTGCTTTATGCTTATCTTTGCAACCTCGCCGGTCTTTTTCCTGAACTGTCCGCGCATTAGTTTTACTCTGTCTCCCTTGCGGACGCGTATGTTTCTCTTTCCGTATTTCTTGCGAAGTTCTTTTGAAAGATTGACGCTCAATAACGAGCCTCCCAAATGAAGCGGAATATTATATCTGTACTTTCTCTGCTTGCTCGGTCTCTTGCTGCTCCTCCACTTCTTATTCCATTTTGATTTCATACTACAAGTTTAGCCATTTTGGCAATAGCAGGCCATCGGCTTACAACCTCCTTAGCAACAGCTCCTTTTATTAGTGTTCCCTTCGGATTTCCTTTTGTGTCTTTAAGCACGACAACAGCATTATCCTCAAATTTTATTCTTACGCCGTCGAGCCTTCTATACTCTTTTGCCTGTCTTACAATAACAGCATTAACTACTTTCTTTCTCATGTCTTTTGTTCCTTTTATGACAGCGCATGTGATAAAAGCGCTGACTCCTCCGCTCATGTTTCTTCCTTTTGAGCCTTTTCCTCCTCTGAACGAAATTACTCTGACTATTTTTGCTCCAGAGTTGTCGCATGTGGGAATACAGCTTCCTTTTTGAAGTCCTCTTGTTATTTTTGCCTTTAATGCTTTCATTGCTCAAGCACCTCAATGACTACAAAGCTTTTTGTCTTGCTTATTGGTTTGCATTCCATGACTTTGACTAAATCTCCCACTTTGATTTTAATGCAGTCAGGAACATGAACATGTAGTTTTGTTCTCTTCTTTTCGTATCTCTCATATTTAGGAATATAACTTGACCAATTCCACTGCACTGTTGCTGTCTTCTGTGCGCTGGCTTTTACAATAGTTCCAACAAACTGCCTTCCACGTGTTTTCAGTCCGCTGTGAATAGGACAATGCCTGTCACCGCAGTTTGCACTAGCTTGCTCTTCATTTCCCATGGTTTTTTTTACATTTTTCATTTTGCCTTTCTCGCCTTTTTGAAGCGCTCTTCAAAGCACCCGACAAGCGTTTTTCCATCCACGCGATTGCCGTCAATCAATAGGACAACTTGCTCTTTCACAAGTCTCTTGCCTGAATCAAGCACTATTATGTTCCCAGTCTCATCCACCACTTTTCCGCGAATACCGACGAGGATTTTATTGCTCGAGTCAACAACCTCAACATCACAGCCAAAAATGTTCATCTTGACTTAACAGCAATTGCATCTGCG
>JAZDFJ010000122.1:0-3656 GCA_043807995.1 Candidatus Woesearchaeota archaeon | reverse complement strand
CCCTGCGCCCCCGATAAGACGCACCTTTACGTGAAATTCCTTTGGAATTTCTCGTTCCAAAAACCCGCGGTTTTTGTTATCAATGCAATCGTAGTATTCCTTCGGAATACCACAAAGAGTGCACGTCCAACTCAGGGGACTTCAGCAAAGCTGAATGTCGCCTCTCGCTTCGAACAGCCGAAACTGTTCTGGGACAACCCCGCGCAACGGGCTCGCTTCTTATTCGCAAAGATTTCAACCTGAGGATGCTAAACAAATACAATTTATATATTATTGCTGTCTATAATATCTATATTTTGGTATCCAAGAGGCTGTGCAGGCTTTGCGCCCATAATAGGGTGTTGAAATCGCCTGCTAATCTGCCACCAATCCATGACAAATCACCATAGAGTGGAGACAAAAGTTTATATATTGTTGCGGTTATTATGTGAATTATCAATAAAAATTCAATCAAGCTACGCAAAAAGTATACTTGTATAGGTTGGCTGATGCTTTTTGGGGTTAAAAAGAGTTGAGCAGATGAAGAAAAGACAGCACACAAAAACAATAAGTACATTAATAACTCTGCTTGTCATATTCTTGGTTATTCTTTCAGGGCCTGGAGCTGCTATAAGGGCAACTATCACCGCAAGCGATGACGAGGTAGAAAAAGGTGATGATATATCTTTTATCACGCAGGTCAGCGTAAATGCAAATGAAAGAGTGCCTATCGAGGAATTCATATTAAGCATCAACGGCCCGACAAAAAAGGTAAACTGCACATTCTATACTGATGGCACAGCAAAATCAGGCTGCGCAGGAATAACCATAATAAGATTAACAGCAATATCAAATTACACTTACGGAAACACAAGCTTGAACGAGACAGTGAATATAGAGCCAGACTTTGGCTACGGATACAGCCTTGGCATGGGTTATGGCTATGGCTTTGGCCAGGACTATGGAGCAGAAACTCCAATGCTAAACTTCACATACAATATCACATTAAATACAACAGAGTATCCTGCTGCATCAGTCCCTTACAATGCGCAGATACGCGCATTCCTGAACACCTCTTCTTATCATGCAACATACTCTTCATCAGAGGCATATTTTAACATAACATACACTGCAGAATCAAATGAAGAGATTCCTGAAAATGAAACATTCAATGTGACAAACTCCTCAAATACAATAGTTATTATCCCTGGAAACGGGCTTGAAGAGATAATTGTCCCGGAAAACATTTCAGAAACAGCAAACATCACTCTTGATCTTTCAAACACATTCAATGATGACAACCAATCGGTTGTGTCAGACGGATTGACCCTGCTCAGGGAAACAACAGGCTTTGACTATACTGTTGTGATACCAGCAAACACAACAATAGACGGCCCAAGCAGCTGGGACGGCACATTAATCCTTCCGACTGTGAAGAGCATCGCGGATTATGTAGCCCCTGATTCAGGCACAACAAATGTTGTTATCGAGGTAGGAACCAATGTCAGGTTAAACTTCAGCGATCCTGTAAAGATTGTTATCGGCGGAATGTCAGGCAAGAGCGCCTTCTGGAATGACGGCACAACAACCCATGAGATAACAACAGTATGCGACAGTGCAACAGCACCGACAAATGTGCCTGCAAACGGCGAATGCTCAATATCATCAGGCTCTGACTTAATAATATGGACATATCACTTCTCAGTATTCGGCGCCTACACTCCGGCGGCAGAAGAGGAAGAGGAGGAAGAGGATAACGGAGGCTCATCAGCAGTCGGAGAGCCTTACTGGACAACATACTATGTCAGTGAAGACAACTTCCAAATCGGAGTTGTAAAAGATTTAAAAGAAAGGCAGAGATTAAGAGTGATAGTTGACACAGAATTCCATTATGTGGGAATTGTCAGGCTTACAGACAGGACAGCAGCAATCAATGTCAGCAGCGAAAAACAGCAGCAGGCAGTGCTTGCAATAGGCCAGACAAGAAAGTTTGACGTGACTGGCGATGGATACTATGATATATTTGTAAAGCTTCACAGCATTTCAGGAGAAAAAGCAACGCTTACAGTGCAGAGCATACACGAGCCAATGCTTGCAGAGATTGAGGATGCAGAAACAGATGAGCAGGAGCTTGAGATAGCTGCCTGTGGCGACGGAATGTGCGCAGCAAGCGAGAACTGCGAAACCTGCGCAACAGACTGCAGATGCAGGGCAGATGAATCCTGCAGCGCAGGGGTGTGCATGGCATCAGCAGAGCCTTCCTCAGAGCTTGCAGCTGGAAAGGAAAAAGGAGATGATGTATTCCTGGTGGTAATACTTCCTGTTCTTCTTATAATCCTGGTTGTGTTTATTGTTGCATCTATTGTGTATAATGCAGAGCATAAGCATAAAAAGAAATAAGAGCAGGAAACCAGTTTAAATTTTATATTTTTTAATTTTATATTCATAGTAGTGCCAAGCGAGCTTTCAGAGCAAACAGCCGGTAACAATTAAATCGGAAAACAATAACATTCAAAACCTGGGTGAGCGCACTACGCCAAGACTCTGGATAGAGTTGGTTGCTGTTCAACACTTTAATAATTGTTTCATATCTTTCGGAAATGGTGGGGGCATGGATCACATTACTTTATCTAAAATAGTGTTTGTAATAATCTTAGGATTTGTACTTTTTCTAAGCTACAAGATAATAGCTCCCTACATCTCTTTTATAGTGCTTGCCGTGATTCTCGGCTTTCTCTTTAGGCCGATATACCGTGCATTGGAGAAAAAGATAAAGCAAAAAACAATTGCCTCTCTGATCGTTGTTTTTCTTGTGCTGTTCATAATAATAATTCCTGTTCTTTTAATGTTTGCAGGGCTTGTTGTGCAGGCTTCGGCAGCTTACAGAAATATCTCAAAGCTTGATGCTCTAAAGGAAATCTCTGCAGGCATTTCTGAAAAAACAGGCCTTGGCATTGACATTTCAGCCCAGATAAATACAGCGGTTCTTAACCTGAAGAACTACATAATAAATTCAGTGCCCACAATTATCGGCGGCATAGCGCACATGCTCATAGGATTGTTTATAATGTGCTTTGTAATGTTTTACATCTATAAAGAAGGGGACACCCTCTATGCTGTGATAAAAGAGCATTTTCCGCTGAAAAAAGAATACAAAGAAGCAATGTTCAGGGAATTTGACAAGGTCACAAAAGCAGTGCTTTACGGCCAGGTTATCACTGCAATTGTGCAGGGAAGCATTGCAGGGCTTGGCTTTTTCATATTCGGCATACCAAACCCTTTATTCTGGGGATTTATAATGGTAATACTGGCTTTTCTGCCGTTTATCGGAGCACCACTCGTGTGGGTGCCTGCCTCTATTCTTGAGATAGCTCAGGGAAATTATTTTTCAGGAGTTGGATTATTTATTTATGGAGCAGTGATTGTGAGCAACATAGACAATATAATAAAGCCGAAAATCATAAGCGGAAAAGCAAATATCCACCCTGTTGTTGTAATGCTCGGAGTGATTGGCGGGCTTCAGGTATTCGGCTTTATAGGGCTGTTTGTAGGGCCGCGGATACTTGAGATACTCATAATAAGGATGAAGTCTTACGGCAACGACTTTGAAACAGAGCTAAAGCAGAAAAACCCGGTTGCAAAAAAGCCGTTAAATAATAAAAAAAATAAAAAGTACT
>JAZDFJ010000121.1:0-2166 GCA_043807995.1 Candidatus Woesearchaeota archaeon | reverse complement strand
CTTGACTGTTCCTGTAAAGACTCTGCCTCTTATTCTTAAATTTCCGTGAATATGGCAGTTCTTGTCCTTGCAACTTTGCTCGTTTTTCATTTTTTTATTCTTTCCTCAGGCCTTGCCTGCAGCAGTTTTCCATTGATTCTGATTTTTTTGTTTCCCATCCTGAACTCAATCACGTTTTGGCTTTTTATCAGATTCTTCTTGCCTTTTCTTGTTTGCAGCGTGAGCATGTTTTTTGTTTCATCAATGACCTTGCCATCTAAACCAATATTGGATTTGTTGGCTGACTCAACTACTCTTATCCATACACCTATTAGTTCCTGCTTCACAACATTGATTTTTACCACCCTACTTTATGTCAATAGTTTCGGGGGCAAATCCGAGTTTCATCAATATGCCTCTGACCTTTTGTTTGTGGTCGCCCTGGAGCTCTATTCTGCCTTCCTTGAAGGTTCCTCCGCATGCAAGCTGCGCCTTCAGCTTCTTTGCCATCTCCTTCATATTTATTGACTTTGGGTCTATGCCCACAATCACTGTGCTCAGCTTGCCGAATTTCTTCTTTTCAGAGTAAACCTTTATTCTCTGGCTCTCCTTAGCGATTGCTTCACAAACACAGAGTTCCTTTGGAAGCCCGCATTTTGAACAAATATCATTCATTGCTTTTCGTTTTTTACCTCCTTCCTGTTTATAGATAGCATGACTCTTGCGATGTTCTTTTTGAGCTGTTTTATTTCTCCGGCATTTTTTGGTATGGTGCCTGTTGCAATCTCAGCATTTTTTTTCATTAATTCCTTTCTTAACTCATTTAGCTTCTCAACAAGCTCTGCTTTGCTCATTAGCTCAAGCTCTTTTTGCTTTATTCTCATCTTTATTCTTCTCCTTCTTTACTGCTTTTTTCTTTCCCCTCTGTGGGGTGTCCCTTTGCGGGATGTCCCCTTGCGGGACGCCAGACTTTGTCTGCGCGCCAGACTTCGTCTGAGCACCAGACTTTGTCTGAGCATTTGGCTCTTTTACAGTTTCTTTTTTATTTTTCTCAACTTTTTCTTTTTCCACTTCTTTTTCTTGCTCTGCCTTAATTTCCTCTATTTTATCAAATACCTGCACATTGTCAGGCAGTTTTATGTCTGCAGGAATTATGCTGACCTTTATTCCAATAACTCCTGTCTTGAGCTTTGCCTGGGCTTGCGCATGCCTTACTCCTGTCTGCGCTATGTCGCCGCACTTTTTCAGATACCCGCTAAAAACTCTCCATGATTTTGCCCTCATGCTCGGCACTTTTCCTGAAATCACTATTTCTATTCCCAATGCCCCGGAATTCATTGTGTCTTCCATTGTCTTGTGCATTATTGCCTTAAACCGCTTTGAGCCAAATCGCTCAAGAGATGAAGCTATTCTCTCTGAAACTATCTGCGCGTCAAGGTTTATGTCTTCAACCTCGCTTATCTCTATCTGCGGATTTTCCAACCCAAACTTTTTCTTGAGTGTTGTAGTAAGCCTGTTGATGTTTTCGCCTTTCCTGCCAACAATCAGCCCGGGCCTGGATGTAAAAATGATTATTTTTTCCCCTAGTGGCGTGCGCTGCACCTTTGTGTGGCTGTGGCCCACGTTTTTCAGGTTCTGGGATATGTATTCATGAATACTGTACTCCTTCATTTTTTGCTGTAGGAATTCGCGTTCAATCATTTTTTTTGCTCTGGTGTCTGTTTCTTGCTTATTTCAGTTAACACAATTTCTATATGCGCCCGTTTCATCTTTCTTCTTCTCTTTCTTCCAAAATGGAAGCTCTTTGCTGCTCTCTGCGCGCATATACCTTTTATTATCAGGTTGCTTAAGCCCTTTACCTGGGCATTTGCTATTGCTGTATTTAGTAGCGCGAGTATTTGTCCGCAGCTCTTTTCAGGATATCTTCCCGGGCCCATTTTTTTTCTGTGTCCTGTGCCGCCGCGAGCAAATCTCCTGATTGGCACTGCGCGCTTTTTCTCAATTACCTGCTGCAGCATTGTGGCGGCAACTTCAACCTTTTTGCCACGTATCATGTTGCATATCTCCACGGCTTTTTTCGTGGATACTGGCAATGATATGCCAACTGCCTTGGCGCAGTTCTCTACTTTTGTAGCATAGCGGTATTTCATTTTTACTTCACAGACAAGCTCGCTGAGCTCCTTGTTG
>JAZDFJ010000120.1:0-9393 GCA_043807995.1 Candidatus Woesearchaeota archaeon | reverse complement strand
CTTATCTAAAGGTAAAGAATGAGTGCTACTTGAATACAAGGCTGAACTAAGCTCAGCTGATCCCATGATTGTTCCTTTTTCAGAAAGCCGTTCCCCGCCGATTAAGAATTCAGGCTCCTCTGCAACCAAGCCTGAAGAGTTGAGAACTAAGGAAAGTCCTTCATCTGTTGTAACAAAAATAGGCTCAGAAGGATCTGCATCTCTATATCCCGCTGTTTTCTTTTTTGATCCTTTTTTGGAAGACTCTGGTACTGATTTGATATTCCATCGTTCACGTATGATGTTGCGCAGCTCAAGGGCACCGATATCTGGCTCTCGCTGAAAGCCTGAAGCCTGTCTGGACGGAAAAATAAGATGGGCAATATGCAAACCTCTGGATACAGGATAAACCCCGACACGCAGCTCTGCATTGCTGTCAGACAATTCATCCAGTTCAAACGCCTTAGCATCATCTGCTGTCAATCTTCGGGTGCTCAGGCTTCTGACAAAGCTTACAGCCTCGCCTCCGCCTCCTAAGCTTGAATCAAGCGGTCTTCTATCCTCCATGTAAGTCCTGAAATGGTCTGGAAAAACAACAAGATTCGGCCTGCCGCTGTCAGACTCGAATTTAGTAAAGCTTTCGGGACCTGAAAGCTCGGTCACATCAGGCATTATTACAAAGACCTTAGAATATGCTTTTTTCAATTCATCTGCCTCTTTTTCTAGTATTCAGTATTTCTCCAGCATCACCTGGGGCTTGATAGTATCATTTCATAATCTGAGTCATAAGTTGTGCGCGGGGTTTTGTATCCGGGAGCTCTTCTGACGCGCTCCAAAACAATCCGGCCGAAATCAACAAGCCTGTTGCGATAATTTTTTTTGTTTATCAATGAACCAACAATCGCTGTAAGCAATTGGCTTCCATGGTCAGGAATCGCATGATGCTCATCACTTTCCAAAGCAGTCTCTATGAAAGGGTCTACGCTTCCCTGCAATTTGCAAAGAACTGAATAGCCGCTGCTATTCAAACAATCCTCAGCAGCGCGGTCAAGAGAAGAATAAATCGCTTTCACTGCTCTCTCCCTTTCTTGGGGTCCATGCTGGTATTGACGCCCAATCCCGTCAAAGCTTCTAAGCCCTTCGACAACAGAATATGCAAGTATAGCTGCAAGCTCGTCTTCATCGCGTACATGCTGAGTCAATTTCGAAAGACAAGCTGAAAGGCTCTGGAAACTCTGCAATCTACGTTCACGCTGTTTTTTCCTTCTGCCCTGTTTCATTTTTCCCCCAGTTTTCCAATTGGTACGATAAGAAAATTTGATTAATGCACTTGATTAAAAGAAAACTCAAAATCAGGATTAATAAACCTTGCGCAAGGGTATATAAACGAGTTTTGGATTTATCATCAGGCGTTGACGAAAAAGCTGTGGAAATCCTCGCAATAAATCCGGAAATTTTCAGGAAAGCTTTTTATTGGATTTTGCTTCAGCCAGAGCATGGCATTGAAAAGCATTGAAAAAGAGAAAAATTTAAATATGTGCAATCACATCTATCCACATAAGGTGTGCTGTATGCCGAACATAACCCTAGCAATACCAGAAGAGCTGCATTCAAGAATGAAAAGCCACACAGAGATTAGGTGGAGCGAAGTAGTGAGAAAATCCATCAGTGAAAAAATTGAAGAGCTCGATATAGTTGAAAAAATCGTAGGGAAAAGCAGGCTGACAGAAAAGGATGCTGCTGTTATAGCCAAAAAGATAGACCGCGGAGTTGCACAGAAACTTGGCCTAAAATGATATTGATAACAGATTCAAATATCCTGCTATCCGCGCTTATCAGAGATTCAATCACTAGAAAAATCATTCTTGACTCTGGCTGGAAACTTTATTACCCGCAAATCTCTTTCAGGGAGATTATAAGCCACAAAAACCTTGTTCTCAGCAAATCCGGAATGACAAAGAGAGAATTTTCTTTTGTGCTCTCCAGCCTGCTGAAAAATGTAGAATTGATCCCTGATGAAAAGCTTAAACCTCACCTAAAAAAGGCAAAAGAGACAATCGGAAAGACAGATCTTGATGATGTTGCATTTATCGCAGCAGCTATGGCTGTAAAAGACTCTGCTGTCTGGTCTGACGATGCGCATTTTAGAATGCAGGATAAGATAAAAATATTCAGAACAAAAGAAATTATTCAGCTTTTCTTTCGCTCAAAAATTTAAAAAAAGTAAAAAATTAAAAAAAAATCACATAAACCATCCTGCAATCCTCATTGTCCATCTGGTGAATGTGCCCTTGATCCTCTTCCCTGTTGTCGTGCCCTTTATGATTATGTCTTTGTGGGCCATTTTGCTGTTGAATTCCTTCACAGGGCTTTCTGAATCAAAGATGTCTTTCAGAGAATCAATATTTTTTATATGAGCGTTATATGTGGGATTTTCTGCAGCAGTGCATTCTACTGATGTAACCGCTTTATTCTCAAGCTTTACGTGGCCTATCAGGTCATTTGTCTGCGTATACATCACGAATAATTCGTTCGAATAAGGCACTGCGCCAGGCAGTTTTCCGCCGTTGCTGTTGAATTCAGCGACTTTTTCCTTCAGATAGCTGCATATCTCTGCAGCGTCAGGCTTCTGCGCATCTGCAGGGCACTTGTCAATGCTTGGGACGCAGCTGCCGTCAGCGCACGCGACTTTATTGTCAGGGCAAGGCCCGGCAACAACTGCAAGAGCAAGGGCTGGCAGCAGAAGAACAACAAGCATCAAAACAATTATTTTCACTGGATTCATAAGCTCACCTCATTTTTGCTGAATATTTAATAGAACCTGATATTGGTGTATTTAAATATTGCGGGTTAATTCGCTATCTCATCTTCCTAATGTTCTTCAGCTTTCCGAAACGATAGGCTCTGCTGTTCTCAACAATGAACACATCGAATCCGTCGAGCTTCTGTCCATGAAGAAACGGCGACAGCAGCTGCTCCCTCTGCACATCAGTGCCTGCTGTCACAAAATTGAATGACGGCATCACAACCAGCTTGTGCCTCTTGTATTTGCCGTAGAGAAAGCACTTGTATTTCTCGTCGGGCCTGTCAGGGAATGTGACTGCAGGATGCTCGTGGCCGATAATCACTGTCCTGTTCATCTTTTCAGGGATAAAATTCCCGTGCACTATTGTGAATTCATCAGCTATGTCGAACTGCTTCACTACCTCCACATTTTTCCTGTCTGCTATCGGGCCAATGATTGTGTCGTGGTTGCCTTTCACTATGATGATTTTTTTTCCTGCAAAAAAATCAATAAGGTTAAGAGCCTGCCTCCATTCCTGGTCTGAGATTGTGCCGAACTCGTGCTTCAGGTCGCCGTTTATCACAACTGTATCAGGAGAGACCTTTTTCATGATGTCCTCCAGCCTTTTTATGATTTCAGTGTATTGGAATCTCGGCACCAAAAGCCCCTGCTTGTTCAGCGCCTCTTCATAGCCAAGATGCAGGTCTCCGATAACAAGAATTCTGTATTTTTCAAGATACAGTGCAAGGTCAACAATCTTTACTCCCTTGGTTATTTCCATTGTAAAAGGATTTGTTTATTCATTTTTAATGTTTATTATTTTGTCATATTATTTCCAAAATATTCCCAGAATACTGTTGCGCTCTGCGCAATAAATGCTCTGCAAAGCAGAGCAAAACCAGGCTTTGCCTGGCAAATTTAAAATAAAAAAGTGTAAAATAATTGTTTAGAAAAACTGAAAACTCAGAAAACATTGGCAAGATCTAATCCATAATCTTTCCCTTCATCTCTATCTTTTTCAGCACAAGCTCGTGCATTCTTCTAAGGAATTCTATCCTGTCCTCCATCCTCAGCATGTCCATTCTTCCCTGTGTTATTATGTTGAATGCAAACGGCGTCGGGATTGTTGTCGTGATCTCCTTTACTTTTATCTTTCCGCTTTCTATCATCCTGATGACATTCTCTGCATTCTCGATGTCCATAAGGTCGTCAAGAACCTCTCTTCTCGCCTCTTTCAGAATCGTGAAATTGTTTGATATCCTTTTCACAGAATTAAGCAGAATCATGGACGAGACCTGCTGCCTGCCTGCATTTTTCTCCCTTCCCTTGTAATTCCTCAATATCATCAATGCCCTTGTTGCGCAGTGCCTGAACCTCCTCTTAAGCACCTCTGAATTTTCCAGCGCAAGCTTTGCGATCTCGCGGAGCTGATCTGATTTTATGGAATTAAATGCTCTCAAAACCTGTATGCTCCTGTTCTTGCCTGAGATGTAAAAGCCGTTATCGTTTATGCTTATCTCCACATCGCGGTGCTGGAGCCTTGATATCACAAAGGCAACCACTCTCGAGAGCACATCATTGACTCTCCTGCCGTAAAGGGAGTGGAAAATCACAAACTTCTCAAACCCGTCGCTGAAATGCTCTATCAGCAGCTCGCTCTCATTCGGTATCTCGCCGACATAATCGTACTGCTGCCTGAAATACTCGTATATCGCAAGCTTTCCCCTCTCATCGACATAGAGGTATTTATCGATAAACTCGAGAATCTCCTGCTCGGGCGTTTCCTGTACAAGATGCTGCATCATCAGCTTTCTGAAATGCTGTATCTCGCACGAGAGGTCGAATGACAACGGAAGAGTTTCTGAGAACCATGACGGCACAGTAGGCGGCAGCTCGACAGTAGACTTTACCTGAGCGACAGAGCCCCTTGCAAACTGGTAGATATACCTGTCCCCGCCCAGCACAAACACATCTCCTCTTTTCATCTTCTCGAGAAATGCCTCGTCAATAGTGCCTATGAACTGCTCTCCAATCTTGACCTTTATAACGGCCTCGTCAGGGATTGTGCCTGTGTTGGTCATATAGATAACCCTGCTGAGCTTTCCCCTTCTGCCTATCATCTCTGTTTCCTTGTCATACCATATCTTTGCATAGACATGCCTGTCCTCAAGCGAAACATACTCTCCTGAGAGATAATCTATTATCTCCTTGAAATCAGTGTACTCAAGAGCCCTGAAAGGATAGGATTTCCTGACCATTGCAAACAGGTCTTTAATGTGGATAATGTCAGAGATGGCAATGCCGTATATCTGCTGGGCAAGCACGTCAAGGCAGTTTTCTGGAATATGTATCTTGTCAATCTTTCTCTCGATAATGTTTTTCAGCATAACTGCGCACTCAACAAGGTCATCTCTTTCCATGACTATGATTCTTGCCTTTACAGTGTCGTGAAGCTTGTGCCCGCTTCTGCCAAATCTCTGCAGTGTTCTTGCAATGGATTTCGGGGAGCCGAGGCATACAACAAGGTCTATGTATCCTATGTCAATGCCGAGCTCAAGCGAGGTAGAAGAGACAACAGCCTTTAATTCTCCCTTTCTCATCCTGTCCTCTATCATGTGCCTGTGAGTCTTTGACAATGAGCCGTGGTGGGCGCCGATATTCTCATTATATAGCTGGGGGAATTTTTCCTTGAGATTGTGCACAACCCTTTCTGTGCCGGCCCTTGTGTTCGTGAATACCAGGGTTGTGCTGTGGCTCTGTATTAGGTCGTGAAGCATCTCGTACATTTTTTCCTGAAGCATCTCATGAGTGACATTTATAAGATCAGGCACAGGGCACAATACTTTAATGTCTGCTTTTTTCTCAAACTGAACATTTGCAATCCTGCATTTCCTGTCTGTGCCGACAAGGAATCTGGCGACGCTGTCAAGAGGCGCGATTGATGCTGACAGGCCTATCCTTGTCACCTCTTCATTGCAGATTTTCTGCAGGCGCTCCAGTGATATCGCAAGATGCGTTCCTCTCTTGTTCTCTGCAAGCGCGTGAATCTCGTCGATGATGACGTATTTCACATCTTTTAATTTTTCTCTGAACTTCACTGTTGTCAGGAGTATTGAAAGGGATTCTGGGGTTGTTATCAGTATGTTTGGAGTAGTCTTGAGCATCTTTGCCTTTTCGGATGCTGTTGTGTCGCCTGTCCTTGAAGCTATCTCGACATGTATCTTTTTTTTGTATTTCTTTGCTATCTCTTTTATCTCCTTTAATGGCCTTTTCAGGTTTACCTCGATGTCTCGCGAGAGAGATTTGAGAGGGTTGATATAGATGCAGTAGACCTTGTTCTCAAGGGCGTCGTATTCTGCGAGATTGACAAGCTCGTTGATGATAGAAAGAGTAGAGGTTAATGTTTTTGTGCCTCCTGTCGGAGCTGTTATAAGAATGTTGTTTCTGTTGTGGATTTCCAGCAGGCCGTAGAGCTGTGGAAGCGAGAATTCCTGGAACTGGCTGAAGAACCACTCCTTGACCATCGGATTCAGGACTTTTAAAATCTCCTCTTTGTCATGAGGCTTCTCGAGATTAGTTATTGTTTCTTCCATTTTCAGAATAAGCTTATGACAAGAATGCAGGCTGGTTTATAAAGGTTGTTCAGGAATGTCCTGTGAGAACTCTTTTTCTTCAACCGGATAATTTTCGTTTTTCAAATGGAAAAATATTTAAATAAGGTTAAATAACATTATTTAACATGGTGCTGAAAACATTCAATGTTGAAGAGGCTGTTTACAGGAAATTCTCTGAGTTCTGCAGGGAAAACGGGATTAGCATGAGCAAGCAGATAAATTTCTTTATCAAATCCCAGATGGAAAGCGAACCGAAAGTCCGCCAGGAATACCTCCGGAAACTTGACGCAATTAGGCGCGGAAGGTTTATTAAAGTGAAGAATGCCGATGAAATCTTATGAGCTATGAGCTTGAAGTCAGCGAGCAGCTGATAAAAACATTCCGCAACGACCCAGAAAAACACTGGACAAAAATCACAGAAATAATCAAAGAAACAAAAGAAAAATCATGGGTCATATTCTATTTTGTTTTGCCATTCATATTCGGAGAAACAGATCATAATGGAATAAAACATGAAGGAATAAAACCATTCCGCGACGACCCAGAAAAACACTGGACAACAATCATGCAAATAATCAAAGAAACAAAAGAACACTCATTCGGCATATTCTGTTTTGGTTTTCCATTCATATTCGGAGGAACAGATCATAATGGAATAAAACATGAAGGAATAAAACCATTCCGCGACGACCCAGAAAAACACTGGACAAGAATATTAAAAGACCTCACAGAAATAATCAAAGAAACAAAAGAACACTCATTCGGCATATTCTGTTTTGGTTTTCCATTCATATTCGGAGGAACAGATCAACATGGAACAAAGCATGAAGGAATAAAACCATTCCGCGACGACCCAGAAAAACACTGGACAAGAATAAAAAAAATTATAGAAAAAAACAATCCCTTTTTAATAAAAGCATTTTTTACCGGATTAACACTGATCAAAATCACAGAAAAAGAAGAATTTGAAAGGCTGTTGGATATAGCAAAATCATACTTTGAAATCCTCGGAGAAAGCGAATACACAAAAAAACTCATCTCTGAAAATTTAGACAAACTAAGAGACACAGAAGCAAAAATAAACAGATTAAAGTTTGAAAAAACAGGAAGCGAACTAATACCCTTAGGAGGAAAACTCACAGGATACTTATTCAGAATAGTAACCAAAAAAGCCTATGAAGCATGGAAAAAAGCAGAAAAAATCCTTACAGAAGAAAAAGACGGAAAAACAATAAACCACTGCGAAGAGATAGTAAAAGCATACCCTAGAAAAAATAACATGATAGCAGTAGTAACCAAATACGCAGGCCAAGCACAAAGGTCATACGCGCCAAAAGACGAAGAAGAAAGAATAGAAATACAAAGACAATGCGAGTGGATAATAAACAAACTCATAGAAAATAACATAGAACACGGACACCCACACACCGGAAACTTCACAATACAAAAAACAAAAGAAGGAGTTATAGTAAAAATAATAGATTTCGACGAGGCAGTATCACCATAAAAAAACAGCAAGAAAACACAATCATTCGAGCTTGTATTCGAATCAGAGCATCAAATGCACTTATTCCAAAGAACAGCGTAAAAAAACATCCATGAATCCATCATTTTTCCAAAAAACATAAAAACCCCACTGCGAATATTGAAGAATTGAGGTGAGCTTATGGCTAAAAAAAATGATGACGAAGAATCTGGTTCAAAGAAGAGCTTCTGGAAGGTTGTGGGAGACTTTATTGTCAAAGAGGTTTCTGAAGGCATGTTTTCATCGTTGAAAGAGACTGCGAAAGAAACTCTCGACAACATCGAGAAAAAAGTGCACAAGATACTGCATCATGCACTGAAGAAGATGACGATGTTTTTCCTGGCTGTGACCGGCCTGATATTTGTTCTTGTCGGCGCGGGAAAATACCTTTCAGAGACAGTAGGCATGCTGGGGCATGGGTTGGGCTATGTTTTTGTGGGACTGCTTGTGATAGTGCTTGCATTGTTTGCCGGCTGGATGTCGAAGTAGAGAATTATTGTTTACCTGATTTTTGTTGCTCAGGAGCTGGCGCAGATGCTTTTAATAAGTTTAATGCTAGAAATTCGCATGCCCTTGCATAGAATACTTCCGCCACAGATAATGGCGCAGGCACAGGGTGATTGGATATTATTCTATATCCGGTTGTTGTGCCTTTGCACTTGCGGGATTTAGCATCTGCGACAAATTTCATCTCAACTCTCAAATTCGGAGAATCGGTTTCCCCTGTATTCCCAAAAATACTAAGCATTAATTGTTCATCATGTCTCATAATTGAATAAGCATAGGCAACTTTTCTACCTCCTTCAGGGTCAAAACCATAAGGATAAATACTACCCTTGTGTTCAAAAGAACATGAACGCGCGGATAATGCAAAGACCTCACGATAATCTCTTAATTTAAGCAGGTCTCCAACTATCTGCCTGACAAGCCCAATGCATTCATCAATAGTTCTCGGAACTACGAATTCAATTAATCTTTCTCCATAAATTTTAGTTTCAGTATATTCTATCTCACCAAGAGCACTATCAGAAACTCCAGCATCACCCGCTTTCAATCTTTGTTTTCCCATTCTTAACTCAAAAAGATTAAGCCTATATATATATTTATGAAGTCAAAAGGTTATTTTCCAGAATAGAACTATTCCTGAGCAAGCAATCTGCGCCTTAATTGAGGAACGCCGAGATTCAGGAATCTGCGCCGTGTAATCATATCATAGGGGACAAACTCTGTTCTACGCAGGACTTTGGAATGAAAAGGGATGTACGAAACAACATGAACACCCTGCTCTCTGACAGACAATACCTTGCCATAGATATATACGGGTATTCCTGTCCCGCTTAGAGTTGAATCATATTCTGGCTTGAGCTCAAGGCACACTAATTTTCCGATGTCTGATTGCTTGAACAGCCTCATTTTCAGAAGGAAAGCAACAGCAGCATATAAATAAACGGTTTTTTATTTTAATTTTCACTATCGAATAGTAATATTTA
>JAZDFJ010000119.1:0-3689 GCA_043807995.1 Candidatus Woesearchaeota archaeon | reverse complement strand
CGCTGGCCGGGTCATAGAAGCCAACAACCAAAATAGTATCTTCCGGGGATTCAAAATCATAGAATGCACGCTCAAGCACAACATTATAGTCACCTGACATCCCAAGCCCTGCATTGAAAGGGCAGTTAAGCAATTCTTTATCAGAGAGTGTGCTGCCTGTACCATTTTCGCCGGATATGTTCTTGGTAACATTTGACATAAAGCATGCTCTCATGCCGGTGAAGTATCCTGGCCATGCTGCAATCCAGTTATTTGCCTCGCGCTCTGAAGCCAGTGCAGTTAGTTCATAATATCTCTGGGTGGCTTGCTCCTGGGTCATGCCAAACTCAGATATCAGTTCGGCAGTTGCCTCTTCAAAAGACAAAGACCTCACAATATTGTATTGATGCGCCTTTTCAAAATCCCATGCTCCGAAATGCCCCCAGACTCCTGATTTGCTGACCATATCCCCGCTTGTGATAAAAATGTTTTGCGGAGGATCGCAATGTGTCTTTGAAAGCACTTTTTCAGCCTGCTCGCCAGTAAATCCATGCTCAAGAAGCTTTTGCTTTGCTTCGCCAGCCTCGAGCATGATTATCTGCTTTACAAGCTTGACAGAAGCAAGAGAATCATTCAGCTTTTCATTTACAAGGTTGAAGGCATCATTGCTTCCGCAGTCAAACATTCTTAGGATAGCTACTGTCTCGTGCTCGTCGCTTGCCAAGAGAGCCTTGCCCATCCAGTGTGCAACAGGGCTGTTCTGTGAAGCGCCGTCAAAGGTCACTCTGCGCTCAGCCACTGCTTTGAACCAGTGGCCAAAGTCCCACCACGAATTTACAATTGCATCAGTGCTTGTTTCGTTCTGTATTTTAGTCAGCACACCAACCCATGCGTCATCTATTATGGGGGTTTCGCTGTAAGATGTAAAATGCCCCTTGCAAACCAATGAGTTTTCAGGCCAAAAAGGGCATGATGTTCTTGTAGTGTCAAAATCAGGTATGCCGCCAACAATAACCAATGCAATAACCACAAACACTATCTTTGACACAACCATGGAAATATTCATGTGCTTGGCCAAAAGCCTTGAAAGTATTGAGGCAATCCTGCCGATAAAAATGCCGAATGCAATTGCAAAAGCAGGAACTAGAAGCATTATAAACCTTACTCCTTTTGTGCCTGCGTAGATTGTCCCCAAAAACCAGATTGTTATCAAAAATGCATAATTCAAGTCAAACCTTCCGGCTTTTTCTTCTTTTTTCCCGTCTATTTTTTCATTCTTTCTTCCATCTTTATTCTCGTCCTTTTGGTACAATGAATAGAATATCAGTACATAGATCGGAATTATAAAGAGCGAGAGGAATTTAAGAAGCTCAATCCCCTGCACAGAAGGCGATGTAAAGAGGATATACCACACAAGCGAGCCAAGCAAAATCCAAAGATATTTGCCATTCAGCCTTTCTCTGTCAGGCACCAAAGCCAGCAAAACCCCGAAAGCGGCCATTATGATAAAAAGCCTTCCTCCAATCTGGCTGATAACAGCACTCAGCGATGCTGTGTTAAGCTCTGCAACAGTGGTGTAGACATTCGGCCAGATGCTTGTTGCCGAAGAGGCAGTTGGCGACTGGATTGAGACAATCGAAAAAGGCCCATTCATCGAAAGTAAAAAATCTTTTGGGCTGAAAAACAGCGATACAAAAACAAAAGATACAAAAACAAATACAAGCAGCACAAGTGCAGGATGCGTCAATGACTCGTCTTTGAGCAGGCTTCTAAAGCCTTTCTTCATCAAAAGCCTGATGAATTCATAGAACAGATACAGCACTATTGCAGCAGTGACAATGTGGCCGAAAATATGGATAAATCCCTTAGTCCATGCAATAAAAAACATGGCTGCAAGCCCTGCAACTGCAAGATAGACAAGCTTTTTCTTTGGGACAGCAAGCTGCACCAGCCTATAAGCCAGAATCATAGCAAGAGTCGCGACTATAAAATAGAATATGTACCACCAGCCAGTCCATGCATAGTCAAATACTCCTATCAAAAATCCTGCAACAACTGAAAGGATTAATTTTCCTGATAATTTTTTTGCATGGAATATTTCGAAGAATATCCAGGCAATCAGCAATGGAAAGAAAACAGCATAAGGGTCTGTATCGGGGGCGCCTGCAGTTGTCCTGCCCATAAACACAGGATGAACCGCGACTATAAGAGCAGCAATAAAACCTCCCAGATTGCCTGCCATTCTTCTCACTATGAAAAACGCAGGAACAACAGATAATGCTGAAAACAGCACAGGTATCCAGAACACCGCATACAAAAGTGTCACATTATTGTCAAAAAAATGCATTATCCTGTACATGACAACCTGCGCATAAATTTGAAAGTTACCATCAATAAACCTGCCGTTAGGCGCATTCATAAATGTATAAAACGACTTTCCATCCTTCATAGTGTCGCCCGGATGGCCGTATCTGAGCACATTTAATGAAAAATGGTAGAAAAAGAAAGGATCTATCGAAAGCATATATGTCTGCCCGGAATCATCCTGAAAGCTCGACCTGAAAAACTCTCCCTGAGTCTTTACCTGCTGTGCTATCTCTGCTTTATACTGTTCAGCTATCGAGCTGAATCTTGAATTCACCTCATTATCAAGGCCCTCGCCTGAAAGCTTCGGGTATTCCTGAAGGACTTGAGATCTAATGGAGCTTTTTATGCTCGAGTATATCGCATTCTTTGCCATGTCGTCTGCCACAGGCAGATAAGCAGGGTAAGCCCTAAGATAGAATGCGATAAAAAATGGGATAAGGATTAAAAGTATAATAGAAATAGTCACAACCTTTTTTGTTGAAAAAAAATGCTGCACTTTCTTTGTATCAAGCTTTAGCTCAAAGCTTTCGTCTTCAGGCTCGCTATCTGCGACTTTTTTGGAAAGAGATTCCTTTTCGCTGATATTCTTTTTGCTGGCAGCCTGATGCTGCTTTTGTACTGAAGAATGCTCTGGCTTTTTCTTGAAAAGACCGCCTATCCTGGAAAAGTCAATAGAGACGCTATCATCGTCATCATCGCCTTTGGCTTTTGGGGCGTGTTTTAAGGCTTGAAGGGATTTATGTTTCGCCTTGGCTTTTGCTTGCTTGTCCTGCTTATGGACAGAAGCTTTGTTTTTAACTGAGGATTTTTCCCCAATATCGAAATCTTCATCTTCGTCTGCTTCAGCATATTCTTGCTCATGCTTCAGTTCAATTTCGGATTCAGTAGATTCACTCTGCTCATTCTCGTCTTGAATAGAAATATCTTGATTGTCATCTTCTTCTGATTCGCTCATAAAATTCCCTCCTGAGTTGGTGAGATAAAAAAAGCCTTTATAAAATTTTTGCTATTTTAGGCTCTGCCCCGAGTCGTTGCCTTAAGGTGAAAATTTCCTAAAAACACAACATCCTGTGCGTAGTGCGGGGTTGTCCCTCAACCCTTATCAGGTTTGACCGAGCTAGGCGACATTCGCTTTGCTCAGTCCCCTAAAAGCAGACCATGTACATTTTGTGCTGTTCCAATAGGAATAGCACGATTGCATTGATAACAAAAACCGCGGGTTTTTGGAACAACTAAATCCACAGGATTTAGTGAGACAAGAACCTTCAGTTCTTGGAACGAGAAATTCCAAATGAATTTCACGTAAAGGTGCGTCTTATCGGGGGCACAGCACCTTTCAAGCA
>JAZDFJ010000118.1:0-6043 GCA_043807995.1 Candidatus Woesearchaeota archaeon | reverse complement strand
CCAAAACCCTCAAAATTACTTTGTAATTTTGGGGCCCCAAAAATGCAATGCATTTTTGAGGGATTCGCCTTTAAGCGAGGCGCGTAAATACCCTGCGCCTTTAGGCCAGGGATAGCGCCGAGCAGCGAATTTTTGTTATTCAAAATCTATTCGATTAATGTAATGCGATTCAATATCCGGAATTTGTTCAATAAAACAGCTATGCTGTTGGCTGGGGTGCAGGATTCGGGGCTGCAGGATCTGCCAGCACACTTATGCTTTTCTCTGCAAAGAGCTCATAAGTATATTTTGCTATTATCACAAATGTCTTTGGGACTGCTATCGGATTTGTCCCCATAAATTCCTTTGGATTATCTATCCTCATTGCGCAGGTGAATGTTTTGATCCTTGGATCAGTAGATGCGTAAGAGGATGCCTGCGGAATCTCGAGATTGGTGAATATGTATACTTTTTTCACCTCATTCAGCCCCGGAAGCTGCTCTCTTGACTCCTGAGGCTGGATTCCCAATGAGCAGTCATGCAAAGCAAAGCCATCAGGAACGAAAATCTTTAATTCCTGCAAAGACGAGAGTTTTCCCTTGGCAGGCCAGCTGTTTGTAATTTCCAGCACAAAGCTTTGCTGGAATTCGAAAGGCTGCTGCTCCAGCTCCATGCCAAGAGGCTGTGCATTCTCGAGTGTTTTAAGCCCCAAAGGACCTGCATTGTGAATCAGGGGCTGGGGCGTTATCTTGTTTTCCAGGTTGAAATCCTTGCCGTAGATTTTCAAAAGATCCAATGTAGTAAAATAATAGGTGATGTAGCCGGTTGTCTGGAAATTGAATGAAGAAACAAATCTTGCGAGATAAGAGCCTTTTTGCAAAAGATTTGCTGAATCATCCCTGCCTATTGTGCATGTGAGATATTCTGATTCGAAACCAAGAGCATCTATTGCCTGAGGCCTGGCTGTGCCTGTTTTTTTAGCCTCCTCGCCGAGTTTTTGCGCATAGCAGGAATTTGATATGCGAATCGGCTCATCCAGTTTTGAATTGACATTCAAATCAGCAAACAGGACAAGAGGCTTATTCTCGTATATCTGGTTCTCGGGCATATCTGTTCTCACATTTTCGATATATACCCCTACAGGCGGGCCTGCTGTCTGCTCTTCAGAACCCTCTGTATAGAACTGCGTTGCAGAGCCGTTAAGCATGGCCTGAATATTTGAGATGCTGCCCCAACCGTTTTTAAACGTGTCTTTAAGCCATGCCCAAAATGTCTTGAAAACGCCTGAAGAGTCTATCGCGCTTTCGCTGTCAACTCCCCCAAGTCCGAGTGTTTGCTCTGCCTGGCCGCTGAACAGCCAGAACACAAATAGAAATATCCAAAAGGCAAGATAGCCCTTTGAAAACCAATGAATAATCGTGCTGTCGTGCTCTGTAAACACAAAATAGAGTATCCAGACTGGTGCTAATAATACTATGTAGCGCAGCATCGGAACTGAAGAGATAATCTGGGCTGTTGTGAAAAAATGGCCTACTGCAAAAGAGGCGAGCGACAATCCCAAAAACAAGCCGCTCTCTGATGAAAAGCCTGTCTTGTATGTCAGGAATATCGCCCAGAAAGCAATCAGCAGGTAAATCCCCAGCCTTACAAAAGGAGCTATTCTGAAATCATTGAATGCATCATAAATGACAAAAGCGAAAACAAATATAAAGAAAAAGCCTTCACCGCTTGCAGCCCTTCCGGCGCGTTTAAAATGTGGGGTGGCGGTTGCAAGAAATCCCGCACCAGATGCGGCTCCGCCTAAAAATTTGCTTCCAACATCTGATGCAGCGCCTTTTATCTTGTCAAACTTGGATTGCTGTTGCGGAGCTTCCGGAGCAGGATGAGGAGCGTTTGCCTGCGCAGCCATGGGCGGAACAGTATTTGCCTGTTCAGCAGAAGGCGGAGCTTTTGGCTCAGGATGGGAAGCGGGAGCGTTGCCAGAATTGCCTTCTCCAGAAAGTTGTTTCTTGGCAGCACTTTTCAGCTCATCAGCCAATCCATCAAATACTCCGTCTGCCATACTCATCTCCTTTTTGTTTTGATAAACTAAACATGAAAATTACAAAAGTTATAATATCAATAAAACTCTAAAAAAAGTAAAAAAAAAAATGCTGATAATCCTAATGCTTCTTAATCTTCACAGTTAATTTCACAATATCCAGGTTTGTCCTGGGGATAATCTCCAATGAATTAGCGCCTTTTTCAACATAATCATCTATGAACCTTGAGTATGTGCTTTTCCTTGTGTCCAGATGTATTGTCCTGCCATTGATAATAAGGTCTGCCTTGTGGTCCACTCTGTCATCAGGGAATTTTATTGTAAGGTTGACATCATATTCTTTTTTAAGAACATCAACCTCGTCATCTGCATCATCAGAATTGTCACCGCAGCTCGGCCTTCCCCTGTCTTCGCTGTAATAACCTAGCGGGCAGTCATCACATTCTCCAGAGCTTACATCCTGTTCGCAGGTGCTTGAGAGGCCTGTCTTTGGCAGGTCATCGCACCAGTAATTATTAGGGCTCGACACAAAGCAGCAGTCTTTGTCATAATAAACGCTGCAGCCTGAAGGGCACTCCCCGTCTGTATCGTCGCCGCAAAGCTCCTCAGCAAGCTCTGCAATCCTGTTATTGTTCTCTTCATAGCCTGAAGGGCATCTTGCAAGAGTGCTCTGCTCTACAAAGCCGACGCACCTGTCATCTGCATTGTCTGTTTCTGCATCGCACCAGTAATTGTTAATGTTATCTTCAAAACAACAATCTTTGTCATCATCCTCATCGCAGTTCGCAGGGCAGATATCGTCTACATTGCCGCAGTACTCTTCATCCTCGGAGTATTGCGTGCCTGTCCTGAAATAGCCATCGTCAATCTCAAAATAGTATATAGGGTATACCATCTCTTTAAGTTCTGTTTTCACCTTGACCTGGTCAAGCAGCAGACTTCCCGAGGTAATCTCGAAGAAAAGAGAGTTATCGCCATTCTCCAAAAGCGCAGGATCAAGCTCGAAATGATTATTGACTCCGCAGTCAGGCACTGCACTGTAAATCTGATCTCCATTGAGCTCTATAGACAGTATGCCCATGCCGGATTCTCTACAATCCGGGTAAAACCACAATGTGGCTCTTTCAATATTATTGCCCTCCTCTTCAGAGATAAAAAAACGCTGGGATGCACTGCTCTTTGAGTAGTCTTCGATATCTGCAGCCACCATCAGATTGGTAAGCTGGTATTCGTTCACTCTCCAAAAAAGCCAGCCAGGGCTGTCTACCTGGAAAAGCAGGATGTTGTGCTGTTCAAGATCTTCCTTCGGAAGCACTATTGGAGCAGGGCTGCCCTCTTTTAATTCTCCGGCAAAAATCTCGTGTCCATTGAGGTATATGAATAGTTTTCCAGATGCTTTCTCGACATTAAACGACAGCAAAAGGCTTCTTACATTTTCTTTTTCAACATCGAAATTCAGCTCTTTCTCTTTTTTGGAGATTGCCGAATTCTTTACATAAATTGAACTTTCTGTTTTCAGCGACATCGCCTCTATGGTCGTAAACAGCCTGAATGAGGGCAACTCGTGTGTCCTGTCATTGAATTTCAAATAATCAAGCCTGCCGATATTCTCGTCAAGCAGGGTGTATTTTAAATCGTCAGATGACTGCGAGCCGCCATTGCCATTTTGGCTGCCGTCGCCTAAAAGGGCTGCCCTGTCTGCAGGCGGCAGCACCAGAACATAAGCTACAATAACAACAGTCAAAAGCAGAACAAAAAGCACTGCAGAGCTTGCTCTTTGCGCTTTCTTTGAATGGATAAATGAATTGCTCTGAATCATTTTAAAACTCCAGCAGATACCAAGGCATTATTTCGGTTCTTTTTTTAATGCAACCCAGTGTATCGCATTTTGTTTTTTGATTATAATATTTTAAAAACCTTTATATATAAATTTAACTGTTTTTCAGGCTCTGTCTCGAGTCGTTGCCTTAAGGTGAAAATTTCTTGTTATATAATATCAAGCTCGTTGCAGAGGGTTGTCCCTAAACTGCGATGCCGTCACTTTGTTCCCGCAGCTCAAAGCCATTCTGGCTTTAAGCAATCGGTTGACACCTCAGAGAGGTTCCAAAAGTTGAAAACTTTTGTTACTTCAGGCGACATTCAGCTTTGCTCAGTCCCCCAGCTGGAGGCCATCCACTCTTTGTGGTATTTCAAAGAAATACCACGATCGCATTGATAACAAAAACCGCGGGTTTTTGGAACAACTAAATCCAGGGGATTTAGTGGGACAAGAACCTTTTGTTCTTGGAACGAGAAATTCCAAAGGAATTTCACGTAAAGGTACGTCTTATCGGGGCTGCAGAGCCTTCTGTATAATAAATCAGGAATTTTCAAGGCAAACAGAACCGAGCGAAAGCGAGATTCGGGACAGAGCCTGTTTTTCAACGATATCGCGCACACTTTGCCAATACATCTGCAAGATGCATTAAATACTGCATTAACGCCTAACAATTCGGCTACCGCGTGCTTTATAAAAAAGGCTTTGTCTTTAATGTAACACCAAACTGACCCTGGTTTGTAATACGCTGTTCACAATTAAATCTAGTTACAATGAATAAAAGAAGTCTGGTGAATGCACTGCATAAAAATTATGGGCAAAGCCTGAAAAAAGCAAAATCAATTAAATAGAACAACACTTTAAACAAGCCATGAAAACGCTCAGCAAAAATATAAAAAACAGCAGCGGAGAGATTTCCCTCAAGATAGAATCCCTTGATGACCTCTGGCAGCTAAGCAGGATCATTGAGACAGATGATTTTGTCAGGTCAAAGACTGAGAGAAAGATAAAGCTGAATGCAGAAGACGAAAGAAGCAAGAATGTTGTAAAAAAAACAATAACACTCACTCTAAAGGTTGAAAAAGCAGGCTTTCAGGAGCAAACCGCCTATTTCAGAATTTCAGGAATAACAACAGAGGCGCATGAAGACATCCCAAAAGGAAGCCACCACACACTCACTATAAAACCCGACTCTGTGCTGGCAATCCAAAAAGAAAGGTGGCTTGACTACCAGCTGAGCATCATAAAGGAAGCCTGTGAAAACAAGCCTCTGAACATACTTCTCATCTTATTCGACAGGGAAGAGGCGAACTTTATAAACCTGCACAACAACAAATTCGAGGTTCTTTCGCAGTTAAAGTCAGAGACAGCCAAAAAAGATCTCGACGCCAAAACAAGCAGGAATTTCTACAAGGAAATTCTGCAGCAAATTCTGGAATACAAAAAAACAGGCGTTGCCGAGGAGATTATTGCGGCAAGCCCTGCATTCTGGAAGGATTATCTTGTTAATGAGCTTCCTCAGGAATTAAAGAAAAAAGTAATAACCTGCTCGTGCTCTTCAGCAGACCCCGCGGCTGTTGACGAGGTTCTTAAAAGGCCTGAATTAAATAAGGTCTTGGAGCAGAACAGAAACAGGAAAGATGAGATTATTTTAGAAGAGCTTTTGGAAATGATTTCAAAGGGCCTGGGAAGCTACGGCATCGATGATGTAAAGCAGAATATTGCTGCAGGAAATGTGAAGCAGCTTATTGCCAGCGACTCATTTATCAAGAAAAGGATTTCAGAGGAAAGATTCTCAGAGGTTAAAGAGCTGTTTGAGCTCTGTGAAAAAAACGGAGGAAAGATACACATAACAAGCTCGGAACAGGCCTGCAAAAAGCTTGACGGACTCGGGGGAGTGGCCGGATTTTTAAGATGGAAAACTCAGAATTCATAGACCGGCTGTGCAGCCAGGTCAAAAAAAAGAAGGACCTTAGGGTTGCAGACTCTTTTGTAAGAGACGAGGCTGCTGAAAAAATTGGAAAAAACCTGAAGCTGCTCAGCATAGTATCTAAAAAGAGTTTTGATGAAATAGAAAAGACAAAAGAATACCGCGCATTCTTCAAGGAGCTGAGATCGTCGCTGAGAAACTCGTACGGCATGTTTGTCGTCGGCAAGCACAGCAAAAGAAACAAGGCATTTGAAAATCTCCTGAAAAATCCCTGCCC